>CAMBEY010000015.1 GCA_945865705.1 Candidatus Sulfopaludibacter sp. SbA3 | reverse complement strand
AAGTCTTGTTTGCGCGCTTGCGGCGGGCCTCGCCCGTGATCCCGGCGAAGTCCGAACGGCGCCCGCCACCCAACAAAAAAGCGGGCCTGGAGATCGCTCTCCAGGCCCCTTCAAATTACAGTTGGTCATTTTGCCGAAGTTAGAAGATCAGCTTCAGCGCGAGTTGGAAGTTGCGCCCGGTCTGGTTGATGGTGCGGTCGATGCGGCCCGCGGTCTCCAGCGGAACGGCGCTCGAAGCCGCCACATCGGTGGGAGCTGTGGGCGTCGCGGTATACACGGTGCGGCCGGCGACAGGAATGTTGAAGTTGGCATGGTTGAGCATGTTGAACATCTCGGCGCGGAACTCTATCTTGCCGGACTCGCCCAGCATACCCAGAGCAGCTTCCTTGGTGAGCGAGAGGTCCACGTTTACCTGATTCGGACCCATGTATTGGTTGCGGCCCGAGGTGCCCAGGAATCCGATGGGCTGAACGGAAAACGCCGTGGGATCAAAATAACGGTCCGGTCCGCCCAGAATAATGTCGCTGGCGCTGCGGCCCGCGACCACATCCGGATGGTCGGCATTGGCGCCGTTGGCCAACGAACGCGAACGGTTTCCGCTGAGCAGCGGTGTGAAAGGCAGCCCGTTCTTCGCGGTGAAGATGGTGCTGACGCGCCAGCCGTTGACGATCTTGCCGGCGATGCCGGCGTTGTCAATCAAGGAAGGAATCTGATACAGGCCGTTGACGGTCCAGGACTGGCGCGTGTCGAAATCCGCCGGCCCCTTATCCTGCGACGGATTGTGCGGAGCCACGCCCTGATTGGGCGCGCCGCCGGACTCTCCGCCGTGCTGGCCCTGGGTGGTGTCGAGCGCCTTGCTCCAGGTGTAGGCACTCTTGAACTGTAGTCCATTGCTCAGCCGTTTTTCCACGCCGAACTGGAGCGAATTGTACCAGGAGTTGCTGCCTGCGGTGATGAACTCCATGTCATTCCAGAAAGAGTTGATGCGCGGCGCGTTGTTGGCCCAGAACTCCCGGCCATTGATGACCGAAGTGGGCGGAGCTGGATTGCCTTCCTTCGTTCCATACAGGTTCAACCCGCGCGAGCCGGCGTAGGCCACCGAGACGACCATGTTATGCGGAAGTTTGCGCTCGATGGTCATAATGTATTGCAGCATGTGCGGCTGTTGCAGATGGTAGTCGATCATGCGCAGCGAGGAGCCGCGGAAGTCCTCCGGGCGCGACTTCGCCGGAATCGGCACGATGGGGAACGGCAGCCGCGTCACGCCCGCCGAAGCCGGAGTGACCACGTTGCTGGAGGAGAAGGGCGGCGTAGCCGTAGCGTTCACCTGAGCCGCGCCGGTGATGTTCGAAACGTCATAGAGCAAACCGAAGCCGCCGCGCACAGACGTGGAAGCATCGCCGCGCACATCCCAGGCAAAGCCCAGGCGCGGGCTGAAGTTGGTCAGCGACGGATTGTCGAACAGCGCCGGAGCCACGATCAACTCCGTATCGCGGATGACATCCTGCAAGGAGGAGCCCCGGCCCTTGGTTTCATTCACCGTGGAAGTGAATTCGTAGCGCAGGCCAATGTTCAGCGTCAAGGTAGGACGCACGCGCCAGTCATCCTGGGCATAAAAGCCATAGGTATTCCAGCGATAAGTGCGGTTGGTTACCGAACCCGGAGTAAGCATCGTAAGTTGCGTTGGATTGGCATCCAGGAACGCCGCGACGCTGGCGAACTGCCAAGTACCGCGCGCTTGGGTGCCCACATCGGTGAAGACGTGGAACTTGTTAATTAGCGTCCCGAACTTCAGGCTGTGATTGCCGCGCGTCCACAGCAGGTCATTGCCCAGCGAATACTGATTCTGATTCAATCCCAGCGGGCGCGAGCCTACCGGCCCGAGCGAGGTAACGCCGCCCTGAATGGCAATGGAACCCATCTGGATGCCGGGCTGGAATCCCAGCGAAACCTCGGAAGGCGAGTCGTAGAACTGGAACGAACGCAGGAAGGAGAGCCGGAACATATTCAGGACGGACGGCGAGAAGGTGTGATTCTCCGAGAACGTCGCATACTGTCCGCGGCTGGTGGCGATGTCCTGGAACTGCGGATAGCCGGCGGTGTTGGTGCGCTCGCTGTCCACGATGGTGTAGCGGAAAAACGTCATGTCCGATTCCGAGATGTTGTAGTCCCAGCGCGCCTGGCCGAAGTCTTCGCGGGTCGGGCGCTTGTAGATGTAGGAGTAGATGCCGGTGTTGGTGCTGACCGTTCCATCATTGTTGAAGTTGTTCTCGGTTTGTAGCGGGAAAAGTTCCAGATAAGGCCGGACAGACGCCGCAACCGTTCCCTGCCGGGCGACCGTGGCGGGCACGATCAGCCGCTGCGTGAGGCCCTTGGACTCGCGCACGCCTTCGTAGGAGACGTGGAAGAACTGCTTGTCGGTAACGATGGGGCCGCCGACCGAGCCGCCGAAATTGTTGCGGCGGAAATCGGGCAGGCGCGGCGAGTCGGCTGTCGCCTGACGATCGAAGAAGTCGCGCGCGTCCATGCTGGAGTTGCGCACGAACTCGAAGGCGGAGCCGTGAATCTGGTTGGTGCCGCTCTTGGTTACCACCGTCGTCTGGCTGCCCATGGTCATGCCGTATTCGGCGGGGAACGAGTTGGTGATGACGCGGAATTCGCGGATGGCTTCGATGCCCAGCATCGAGCCGCTCACGCTGACGCCGTTGATGCCGCCGCCGGCGACGATGTTGGCGCCGTCCATCATGATGTTGTTCGAGCGGATCGGCGCGCCGTTGCTCGAATACGCCAGGCCGGTGGCCGTGGTGGAGGTCAGCGAGGTGGGCTTATGCACCGTGATGCCGGTCTGCAATAGCACGAGGTCGTTGAAGTTGCGTCCGTTGAGCGGCAAGTCAGAGACCTGCTGCGCGCCCACCAGTCCGCCCAGCGCGCCGCTCGTCGTTTCGACCAGTGGCGCTTCAGCCATGATGGTCACCGTTTCGGTAACCGAGCCGACTTGTAGCGCGAAATTCAAAACAGCTTCCTGCCCAACCGTCAGCGTCAAATTTTGTTGAACCTCAGGGCGAAATGCCGCCGCTTCCGCCTTAATGTCATAGATACCCACCATCATGGCGGGCAGGATGAACCGGCCGTCCTGGCCGCTCTGCGTGCTGCGTACAGCGCCGGTTTCGCGGTTCGTGGCGGTAACGGCCGCGCCGGGAATGGCCGCCGCGCTGGAGTCTCTCACTTGT
Source organism: Candidatus Sulfopaludibacter sp. SbA3 (assembly GCA_945865705.1). Classification (GTDB taxonomy): domain Bacteria; phylum Acidobacteriota; class Terriglobia; order 2-12-FULL-54-10; family 2-12-FULL-54-10; genus SHUM01. Next base: position 18,648 of record CAMBEY010000015.1, on the reverse strand, counting down.
CCCGAGATAGTGCCTACGGGCAACTGCGCCTGCAATTGCGCCGCGCTCATCACCACTGCCGCGATAATTGCGATTACCGTGCGACGCATCCAATGGACACGAGTATTCTTCATGATTTTCCTCCTGAATCGAGCAGATGCTCGTCAAATCGTCATTTGCAATAATTGCGACTAAACCAATAATGTTTCTTCGACCATGATTACTTTAAAATTAGCACATCCGTCAACATGGGTCAAACCTTCGGGCTTCCCTAAAAAGCACAAAAAAGGCAGCGCGAAGGCTTAGGCCACCACGCTGCCCCAATTGGTTCAGAAAGATAACATACGCAATGCCTTCGCCTACTGGTGCTTCTTCAACAACGTGCGCCAGCGCGCCCAAGCGTCCAGGCGAGCCTGCTTGTTGGGCGCGGTGCCGGCCGGGTCTTCTCCGCCCTGCATGAAGCCGTGTCCCGCGCCGTCGTAGGTCATCGGCTCGTAGACCTTGGCGGCGGCCTTCATGTTCTCGATGGTCTCCGGGATGGTGGCGTTCACACGCGCATCCGCGCCGCCGTAGAATGCATAGATGGGAGCCTTGATGCGCGCCTGCGTCTCCTTGGCCGGCTGCGTGCCGTAGAACACGAAGGCGGCTTGCAGGTCGGGGCGATTCGTTGCGAAACGGAATGTCTCATTGCCGCCCCAGCAGAATCCCGACACCATAAGCTTGCCGTTCGATGCAGGCAGCTTCAGCCCATAATCCGCCACGGCGTTCAGGTCCGCCGTAACTTGATCCGGCGGCAGCTTGCCCATGGCCTCGCGCGCGCCGCCTTCGGGGAAGGTGTTGGTGCGCCCGCCCGTGGGGCTCATCTGCGAAAGCAGGTCGGGAGCCACCACGATGTAGCCCTCCGCGGCAAGCTGATCCGCGGCGCTCTCGATCCAATCGATGAATCCCCCGATGGTGTGGATGACCACGATCACCGGCGCCTTGTCCTTGCGCTCCGGATAGGCCACAAAGGTGTCCACCACGCGATTGCCATATTTCACCTGCACCCACTCGCGGTGGCGCGGCGACTTCTCCACGCTATCCCGCGCCCACTGCTGCGCCCCAGCCACAGGAACAAACACTTGAGTGGCCAGCAGCAATACCATTCCCGCGACAAATGATTTCATGTAATCCTCCCTGCCTGATCTGCGGCCATTCTGATCCGCCGCGCGATGATAGACCTGCTCCTGCTGATAAGGAGCAATTTAATTATACACATCGAATGGCCGGGGCAGCCAAGGAGACGCTTTTATCACAACTCCTTACGGGCCGCCGTTACCCGCGTGCCCTTGCTCACGCCAATTTAACCGGAATTTTCCGAGACTTTTCATGCTTTGTACGGGTTTCATCGGGTGTATCTTAATTTTGATCACCCGACGAGGGTGGCGCACTGCTCCTCCCGATCCGGCTGGTCCGGGAATAACCACGGCCCGGTTGGCGGAATCGACGCCGCCAACTTGCCGAGAAAAATGGGGGACGAGGAACATGAAGCGAATCACACTTTGGATGGTTGCCACGCTACTGACCATCATGCCCGCGATTGCACCGATCACGGCACAGGCACAGACCAAGACGCCGGTGGCCCGGGAACGCCAGGAAAACCAGAAGGACCGCATCAAGGAAGGCATCAAGGATGACGACCTCACCCGCCGTGAAGCCGCCCGCTTGAAGGCTGAGCAAGCCAAGATCGAGGCTGACAAGCTCAAGGCCAAGGCCGATGACAAGGTTACCGCGGCGGAGCGCGCCAAGATTCAGCGCGAACAGAACCAAGCCAGCCGCAACATCGCCAAACAGAAGAACGACAAGCAGGAACGCAAGCGCTAGGCCGATCTCTTTTTTCTTAACAGAGCTGCGATAGGAAGCGAGCGGTCATCTCCGACGATGGTGCATTGCCGTCGGAGGCGGCTGCTCTCGTCCGGTCGCGGCTCTGTTCGCATCGCTGCGGACATCTTCAGTGCCACCCGCCTCAACTTTTCCTCCCCCTTCCCCCAAGAAAGAAATTGCCTGCAATAGCGTCTATATGATGAAGTACCAATCTGTAGGCATTAGGGGAAAATTAAGGGAGATCATTCCACGTCGTGTTCCTTTGTTGTACAGATGTTAGACGGTGGACTGATTTCAGCGCACACAAGGCATGTATTTTTTCTATCAATTGATCCTACTACTGGCGAGTCCTTTGCTCGCTGCGTGGATGCTCGTTCGCGTGCTCTCCGGCCGTATGCCTGGCCTCGGCCAACGGCTGGGTTTCTTCACTAGCCCTCCCCGCCCCAAAACCGGCCCGCGCCTCTGGCTGCACGCGGTATCGCTAGGCGAAGTGAAGGTCGCCGCCGCGCTGGCCGCCGAGTTGCGCGAGCACGTGCCTGACCTCGAAGTCATCTTCACCGCCTCCACCAAAACCGGACAGCAAGAGGCCCAACGCAGCGCTGGCCCGCGTGACCTTGTGCTCTTTCCTCCGCTGGACTTTGCCTGGGTCTGCCGGCGCTTCCTGAAGTACATCCAACCAGACGTGCTGCTCATCGTGGAAACGGAGTTGTGGCCAAACCTATTTCGCCAGGCGCGCCGCGCCGACCTGCCGCTGCTGATCGTCAATGGCCGCCTCTCGGACCGCTCCTGGCCGCGCTACCGCTCGACGCGCTGGTTCTGGCGCAACGTGCTCGACAATGTGGATCACGTATACGCATCCGGTCAGGCCGATGCTGAGCGCTTTCTGGCATTAGGGGTTTCCCGGGAGAAGCTGCAAACGGCCGGAAACTTAAAGTTCAGTATTCATTGCGGGCGGACCGAGTCAGGAGAGTTTGTACGGAAGGCAGCAGCACAGTTGTTGGGTTCGCCTGAAACGAAAGTCCTGGTTGCAGGTAGCACGATGCCCGGCGAGGAACGACTACTCATCGAAGCCTATCGCGTTTTGCGTCAGGAGTTCCCAGCTTTGTGGCTGATACTTGCGCCACGTCATCCTGAACGATTCGGCGAAGCGGCCGCCCTGCTGACGGGCGCAGGGATACCATTTACTCGCCGAAGTGCGTGGCATGCTGATCAGTCCATCAAGATGACCGACGCACTATTGCTCGATACCATCGGCGAGTTGGCGTCCGTCTATCAACTCGCCACCGTCGCGTTCGTAGGCGGAACATTAGTACCTACCGGCGGCCACAACATTCTGGAGCCAGCCATGTTTGGCAAGCCCATCGTCATTGGACCATCGATGGAAAACTTCAGCGAGATCGCCGATCGGTTTCTTCGTGACGCGACCAAACTCCAGATTCCACCAGCAACGGAGGTTGCCGTCGGGGGCATCATCCAGATACGGGAAGCCCTATCACTAGGCCCGGCAATCCACTATTTGCTTTCATCACCGATTGCAGCGGAGCGCATTGGCAACCTCGCACGACAGGTGCTTGAGCGGAGCCAGGAAAGTTATTCTAGTGTGCGGGAAGAGATTGTTTCGCTATTGGGAAAGAACCACACGAAGGCCAAATGACCGACGCTACAACACAAAACGAGAGTGTTTTCTGGCGCATGGTGAGTGCCCTATGGTTTTCGGCGGCATCGGCTCGCGCCTGGACCTATCGCAGCGGACTGCGGCGGCAGCAGCGTCTGCGCGCGCCGGTGATCAGCATTGGAAACCTTTCTTTCGGTGGCACCGGCAAGACGCCGTTCACCATCTGGCTGGCGGGCAAACTTGGCGAACATGGCTATCGTGCAGCGGTCCTTACGCGCGGCTATCGGCGAGCTTCCAAAGGCGTGCGCATCCATCCCCCTGGCAGTTCGTGGCTATCTGCTGGCGACGGGCCGAACCTCGCGCACTCCCCTGCGCATGATGGCGACGAAGTGCAACTCTATCTCCGCCATCTCCCGCAGGCCGCCGTGGGTATTGCGCCGCATCGCTACAATGCCGGGCAGCTCATCGAAGCGCAATTGCCCGTGGACGTACACCTGCTCGACGACGGCTTCCAACACCTACCGCTGGCCCGCGCGCTGGATATCGTGCTCATTGATGCGAGCAACCCTTGGGGCGCGCCCTCATGGGGACCCAACGCCGGTCTGACGCGCGCGTTGCGCGAACCACCCTTGGCCCTGCGTCGCGCCGACTGTCTTCTGTTGACACGTTGCGACCAGATCGCGCCGACAACCCTCACCGCGCTGGAGGCAGAGTTGCGCGACATATACGCTGGGCATGCCGCGGCAGCAATCCACCATGCGGAAACTCGTCTGACCGGATTCCGCGTGCGCCTCGATGAATCTGCCGTTCCCGCGTCATCGCTGGCCGGAAAGCGTGTGGCCGCATTTTGCGGCGTGGGCAATCCCGACAGTTTTTTCGCCATGCTGCGCGCCTCGGGAATCGCGCCCGTAGCGACTCGGGTGTTCCCCGACCACCATCACTACAACGATCAGGATGTGGACCAGTTGAATGAATTGCTGCGCAACCACCGCGCTGAAGCCCTCATCACTACCGAAAAAGACGTCGTCAATCTGCCCAACGCCGCGCAGTTTGCAGGCAACTTCATCGCCCCGGCCTATTGGGCGGAGATCAACATGGCCATCCGTGAGGAAGACGAGTTGCTGCGCATCATTCTTGAAAAAATCGGCCCGCCGGCCCCGCGTTCGGCCCCCGATTCAGAGCGATACTAACTACATGGCTTCCGGCAACACATTGCGGATCGCAAACCTCACCCGTAGCAAGATACTCGTGCGCGTGCCGAACTGGGTGGGCGATGCGGTAATGTCTCTGCCCGCGCTGCGCGCCTTGCGCGCGACCCTGCCCGACGCCGCCATCACGCTGCTGGCGCGGCCCTGGGTGCGCGACGTTTATCCGCTGGACGAACTGCGCTTCCGCGTGATCCCTTATGACACCCAGTCCTCGCATCGCGGACTACTCGGACGCCTGGCCATCGCAGCTGAGTTGCGCAGCGAGCGTTTCGATCTGGCAGTGCTTTTTCAAAACGCCTTTGACGCCGCGCTGGTCGCCTGGCTGGGGCGCATCCCTGTGCGCGCCGGATACGCTCGCGATGCGCGACGCATTCTGTTGACTCATCCCGTCGCGCCGCCGCGGCACGGCGAGATGCCCACGCACGAGGCACACTATTATCTGGAACTACTCAAGCGCCTGGGCCTCATTCCGAACTACGACGAAGTCCGGGAGATCGCGCTGCGACCGGAGTCATTCCATGCGCAAAGCCGCGCGCGGTTGATCGACAAGTTGCGCCAGCTGGGTTTGGATGCTTCCGCTAATTCAACAACCCGTTTATCACCCGATTCACGACCCGATTCACGACCCGATTCACAAAATGTCCCGCTGATCGGCATCAGCCCCGGCGCGTCGTTCGGTACAGCCAAACGCTGGCCCGCCGAGCGCTTCGCCACGCTGGCTCGGCAACTGCACCAGGAGCTCGGCGCGCAATGCGTTCTGTTTGGATCGTCCCAGGAAGCGTCGCTCGCCGATGAAGTCGCATCGTCATCCATGGCTCCGGTGATCTCGCTGGCGGGCCAAACCACTCTGACCGAGTTCATGGAACTGGTCTCCGGCTGCGACGCGTACCTCACCAACGACACCGGCACCATGCACGTCGCCGCCGCGCTGGGCGTGCCCACCATCGCCATCTTTGGGCCCACCAATGAGCATGAGACCGCGCCTCTTGGGCCTCGCGTCGAGATGGTCGTCGGCGTCGCGCATTGCCGCCCGTGCAAACTGCGCCACTGCCCGATCGACCACCGCTGCATGACCTCCATCACGCCGGAAGCGGTGCTGGAGCGGATTCGCGGCCTTCTGCACCAGTAGCAAATGGCACAATTGAGATTCGAGGTATCTGCAATCACGATGAACCGTAGCGCCAACAGTTCGATTCCAACCGGAGAGTCCACCTCACTGCTGCGCCGCGCCGTGTTCTTTGACCGCGACGGCACTCTGAACGTGGAGGTGGGACATATGATCCGTCTCAACCACTTCGAGATGTACCCCTTCGCCAGCCGCGCCGTGAAGCAGGTGAACGACGCGGGGCTGCTGGTCATCGTCATCACCAACCAATCCGGCGTGGCGCGCGGATTTTTCCCCGAAGAGCACGTCCACACCGCTAATGCGCAGCTCGTGCAACACGTCCAGGCCGACGGCGCGCGCATCGACCGCATTTACTATTGTCCGCATCATCCCGAGGGTCCGGTCGAGAAGTACATGCAGACGTGCAATTGCCGTAAGCCCGCGCCGGGAATGCTGGAGCAAGCCGCGGCGGAGTTCGGCATCCAGCTCAATCAATCGTTCGTGGTAGGCGACCGCTTCGTGGATATCGAAGCAGCGCATCGCGTGGGCGCTTCCAGCGTGCTGGTGCTGACCGGCGCGGGCGGAGAGGAGTTGGCCGCCTATCCCAATGTCCGCCAGCCGCATCACGTGGCGGGCAACGCCGAGGAGGCCGTCGCGTGGATTCTCGCACACTTATAAACGACGCCTCCGCGCATGTGAGCAGGCCTCCACTGCGAATTCTGCTGGTGCGCTTCGGCGCGATGGGAGACATCATCCACGCGCTGCCCGCCGCAGCAGCACTGCGCGCGGCCTACCCCGCAGCGCAGATGGACTGGCTGGTCGAGACGCGCTGGCGCGCGCTGCTCGAACCGAGCCGCGACCGAGAGGGAGTGGTTCACTTAATCGATCACGTCGTCTCGCTCGACACTTTCGCCCTGCGCAGGAATCTTTCTTCGTCTGATTCCTGGAGCACGCTCTGCGCGCTGGTTGGCCAATTGCGAGCGAATCACTACGACATCGCCGTGGATCTGCAGGGCGCAATCAAGGCCGCGGTGGCATGCAGGTTGAGCGGCGCGCCGCGTGTCGTTGGCTTCTCGCGCAACAAGGGCTATGCGCGCAATGGGGGCTTCGCGCAGCCCTGGTTGCGCGAGAGCGTCGCTGGCGTCTTCTACACTCGCGAAGTGGAGAGTAACGCCCGCCATATCGTGGATGCCAATCTCGATCTGGCGGGAGCCGTCATCGCTGCCATCCAGCTCACTCAAGCTGTTCAGCCCGGAAGTCCAGAAAGCAAAGCCTTGGACGCTCCGCCGCGCCGCGTGGTATTTCCGTTGCCGCTCGGAGACACGGACCAACTGCCGCCGGAGATCCCCACCTCCGGATTCGCGGTAATGAATCCCGGAGCGGGCTGGCGCAGCAAGCAGTGGTCTAACACATCGTTCGCCGCAGTGTGCGATGCGCTCGTGTCCCAACACGACATTCCCACCGTGCTGAACTGCGGGCCGGGCGAGCGTGGGTTGTCCGAACAAGTGCTGACTGCCTGCACAACTGCGCGGCCCATTATTTTTTGCGGCGACATTCCCGCGCTGATCGCGCTGCTGCGCCGGGCAAGATTGATGATCGGTCCCGACACCGGCCCGCTGCATCTGGCTGCGGCACTCGGCGTACCCACGGTGGGACTTTACGGCCCGACTGACCCGGAGCGCAATGGTCCTTACGGCCCCGCCGTACGCAGCCTGCGCTGGCCGGACGCCCACACCTCTTACCGCCACGATGAACCATCCGATGGGTCAATGGACGCCATCACTCCAGCCATGGTGCTGGCCGCGATCGAGGAACTGGGCCTTTTTTTCTGATGAGTTGTAGCGCCGCAATGAACGATCCCCATCATTGCCGATTGGCGGTGCCGCCGATTTCAGTTGGAGATTGTCCGCCGAATTATGCAGAATCGTGGAGTACGTGATTTCCGGCCAGTCCAGTGAACCATATTGTTCAGCCGAGCGAGGGCTTCAACTAGAGATTCATGTTCAGAGTTGCAACGCCGTGAGCTATTCGCAGTGGGTATCCCGAATTCGCGTGCCGGCAGGCTTTGTAATTGCGGCTCTGTATCTGTTTGCAGCCGAGCCGCAGCCGCTGACTCTGTTGCTGGGATGCGCAGTGGCGCTGCTTGGACTGGCGTTGCGCGCCGCTGCGGCGGGCGTGATTGAAAAGAACGCGCGGCTGGCCATCAGTGGGCCTTACGCGCATACGCGCAATCCGTTGTATCTGGGTTCGGCCACCGCCGCGCTGGGATTTTCCCTTGCCGCGGGCAAGTGGTGGCTGCTGGCTCTTCTGGCGGGATTCTTCGCCACCGTTTACGTGCCGGTGATGCGCAAGGAAGCGGGCCGCATGCGAGAGTTGTTCGGAGAGGATTACGCGGTGTATTCAGAAAAAGTCCCGCTGCTGATTCCGCGCCTGACACCCTGGCGGCCAGCGGGCACGGCCTCCGTTGCGTTTGATTGGCAGCGCTACCGGAACAATCACGAGTACCGCGCCGCAACAGCGTTCGTCCTGATTATTCTGTTTCTGATCGCCAAAATGTTCTGGCTGGAACACAGTTAGAGAAATTTCCAATGATTGAAAAAATGCTTCCATCAAAATATTTCCGGCGGTCGGGTCTCCCTCGCCTGGCGCTGGCGCTGCCTATGGCGCTGCCCAGGTTGCGGCTGATGACGCTGCTGACACTTGCAGTGATGCTGGCGGGGCGCTCGGTGATCGCGCAGGATCAGCGCCTGCCTTTCGCTGCCGGTGAGAAGCTGCGCTACAACGTGAGCTGGCGGCTGCTGCCGGCCGGACACGCCGAGATCGTGCTGTCGCAGGATCGCTCCGTCCAAGGAGCGGCGGGCCGCTGGCGCGTGGTGGGCAAGGCGCAGAGCGTTGGTTATGTCTCCAACATTTACAAAGTCGACGATGAGTATCAGTCCACCTTCCGCAATCCACCGCTGTGCTCCAACGGGATGCATAAGGTGATTCATGAAGGCGGACGGCACCGCGACGTGAAGCTCGACTTTGACGCGCAGCGTCGCGTCGCGCGCGTTGAGGAGAAAAACTTGCAGAGTGGCGCCAACGGCGCAGTCGTGCGCAGTGAGCAGTTCCCCACTCCGGCCTGCGTCCATGACATTCTTTCCGCGCTGTACTTCGTGCGCTCGCGACCGCTCACTGTAGGGCAGTTCATTGACGTGCCCATCAATGACGGGTCGAAGACCATCAACTTGCGCGTGGAGGTTCAGGCGGAGGAAGACATCAAGACCGAGCTTGGCGTGATGCGTGCCGTGCGTGTGGAGCCTGCTGTGTTTGATGGAAAACTTTTCTCCGGCAAGGGCCGCATGCATGTTTGGTTCAGCAAGGACGCCCAGCGCGTGCCCATCCAGTTACGCGCCCAGATCGGCGTGGGCACCATCACCGCCACCATCGCGGCCATCGAGCGCGAGGACACCACGCGCTAATTGCGTGACAGTGCCGCGCGCGTGAGCAAGCGGGCCGATGGAAAAACCAAGTCCCGCCCGCCGATGATTTCCCCCGACGGCGCACAATGTCACTATGAAACCCAAGCGCCGCCGTGCGGAGCGTTAGGTTCCCCGTCCGGGGCATTGTGCTCCATTGGCCCGCTTGCTCACGCGCGCGGCACTGTCACGCAGCACTGTCACGAGCGTGGATCAAGCGCTTCGCGCAGACCATCTCCCAGAAAATTTAGTGAGAATAACACCGCCGCCAGGATCGCGGCTGGAAAAAAGGCCAACCACGGGAACAGCGACATGACGCCCGCGCCGTCGCTGATCAGCGTGCCCCAACTGGCCCGCGGCGGCTGCACGCCCAGTCCCAGGAAACTCAAGAAGGCCTCCTGCAAAATCACCGTGGGCACAGTCAGCGTGCCGTAGACCACAATCGGGCCGGCCATGTTCGGCAGCAGGTGACGGAAGATGATTCCCGGCGTGCGCGTGCCGAACAGGCGCGCGGCCTGCACAAACTCCGCGTTGCGCAGAGAGAGGACTTGGCCGCGCACGATGCGGGCCATGGTCAGCCACTGCACCAGCCCCAGCGCGACGAACAGCATCAGGATGCTGCTCGAAAAAAATACCAGCAAGATGATCACCAGAAACAGGTAAGGCAGCGAGTAGAGCAGGTCGACGACCCGCATCATCAGCTCATCCACGCGGCCGCCCTTGTAGCCCGCGATGGCTCCGTAGAGCACGCCCACGATCAAGCTGACCAGCGTTCCGACGATGCCTACGGCGAGCGAAATCTGACCGCCGTGCAATGTGCGGCTGAACAGATCGCGGCCCAGCACGTCGGTGCCAAACCAGTGCGCGGCAGAAGGCGCGGTAGCGGCGAGCTTCAAGTCGATGGCGTCGTAGGCATAGGGTGCGATCCACGGCGCGAGCAGCGAGGCCGCGCTGACAATCAGGATCACGGCCGCGCAAGACGCCATTAACGGACGGCGGATCACGCGCCGCAGCGAGGTGGTGAGGGTCGGCGCGGGAAGCGATTCGACGGGCGTGGTAGCCAGAGAAGACATTGCGGATTCACTCTCTCTCACTCTAATCGCTGTCATCCTGAGCGCAGCGAAGGATCTGCTCTTGCTTGGGAAGCGAGGGAAAAAGCAGATCCTTCGCTCCGCTCAGGATGACAGCCGCCAGGGTATCGCGGCTCTGTCACGCGCAAATAAAATTCATGCGCGGATAAAACTACGAATACTCGATGCGCGGGTCTAAAAACTTATAGGCCACGTCCACCACCAGATTGGCGGCTATCAAGAGGCCCGCGTAGAACACCACGGTGCCCAGCACGGTGGTGTAGTCGCGGCTGAAGGCGCTCTCGACGAAGTAGCGGCCCAGGCCCGGAATGGCGAAAATCTTTTCAACCACAATCGATCCCGTTACCAAGTCAGCCAGCGCGGGGCCGAGGAACGAAACGACTGGCATCAGCGTGGAATTGCGCGCGTGTTTCCACAAAATGCGAAATTCGCTGACGCCCTTGGCGCGCGCCGTGCGGATGTAGTCCTGCTTGAGCACGTCGATCAACTGGCTGCGCGTGAGCCGCGCGATGTACACCGCATACGGCAGGCCCAGCGTGATGGCCGGCAGAATCATCTGATCCCACGAGCCCCACAGCGCGGGCGGCAGCCAGTAGAGCGTCAGCGAAAAGACGAACACCAGTAGCGGCCCGGTTACAAAAGTTGGCACGGAGATGCCGAACAGGATCACGCCCATGGTCAGATGATCCACGGCGCGACCCTGCTTGACGGCAGCGAGCACGCCGGTGGGAATGCCCACCCCCAGCGCAAAGCACAGCGCCGCAAGGCCCAGTTGCAGACTGACGGGGAAACCCTCGGCGATGATCTCGTTCACGGTGCGCTCGGGATATTTGTACGACGGCCCCAGATCGAAGCGCGCCAGATTGTAGAGATATTTTCCATACTGGACCAGAAGCGGCTGATCGAGGCCGTACTTGGCCTGGATGTTAGCCTGAATCTCCGGCGGGATGGCGCGCTCGGACAGGAACGGCCCGCCCGGCGCGAGGCGCATGATGAAGAACGTGGTGGTGGCCACCAGAAACATCACCGGAATGGAGATCAGGCAGCGCCGCAGGATAAACTGAATCACAGTGCTTGTCCTCTACTCACAGTGACCGTCCGGTGAGTCACCGCGCTCACGCCAGCGGCGGTCGATGCAGACTTCGTTCAGTGGGTGCATATCGAGGCTGGTCGGGTAGATGCCTTTCACATAAGGCTTGAGCAGTGTGTTGACTGAGTAGGAATAAAGAGGCAGCACGGGTAACTCATCGAGGACGATGCTTTCGGCTTGCTGGAGTAACTCTATACGGCGGAAAGGATCTGTCTCCTTGCGGGAGGCAGTCATCAGCGCATCGTACTTGGCATTTTTCCAGCCGGTGTCATTGTTCCCGTTGGTGGATTCCATCAGATCAAGGAAGGCCGCCGGATCGGGGTAGTCGGCGATCCAGCCCTGGCGCGCGATGTCATGCTCTTTGTTCTGCCGCGTCTTGATGAAGGACGCCCACTCTTCGTTGTGCAGCCGGATACGAATGCCCAGATTCTTCTCCCACATCTGCTGCATGGCCTCGGCGATGCGCTTGTGGGTCTCCAGAGTATTGAAGGAAAGCTCCATCTCCGGAAAGCCTTTCCCGCCGGGATAGCCAGCCTCGGCGAGCAGGCGGGCGGCCTCTTGCGGGTTGTAGTCTGGGCCGGGCGGCGATTGATAGCCGGGTAAGCCGACGGGCACAAAATTTGAACCGGGTATCTGCCCGCCACGCAGCAGTTCATCGGTGATGGCGCGGCGGTCGATGGCCAGGGCCAGGGCACGACGCACCAGCCGGTTATCGAAAGGCGGGTGAGTGGTATTGATTGTGAAATAGTAACTGGCCAGTTGCGGGGTGGATGAGTAATCGCGGAAGCGCCCCTGCATGTGCGGGACAAAGTCTGACGGCACGGAGTTACTCGGCATCCAGTCCACTTCGCCTGACTCATACAAATTGATGGCCGTATACAAATCCACCACGGCATAGGCGATCACGCGATCGAGACGAACCTGAGCGGCGTTGTAGTAGCGCGGATTCTTTTCGAGCACGATGCGGTCGTTGATGCGGTGCTCGATCAGGCGAAATGCCCCGTTGCCCACCACATGCTCCGGTCGGGTCCAGTCCGCGCCATGCTTTTCGACGATCCAGCTTGGCACTGGGTAGAGAGTAAAGAATGTAGTGAGATAGAGGAAATAGGGCACGGGGTCTTGCAGGCGCACGCGCAGGGTGTAGTTGTCCAGCGCTTCGACGCCCACCTGGCTGCGGTCCTTCAGTTTGCCTTGATTGAACTGCTCGGCGTTCAAGATCGGATAAAGGATGCTGGCGAAGGCGGAGGCGGTCTTGGGATCGAGCACACGCGTCCAGGCGTAGACAAAATCGTGGGCGGTAACGGTGTGGCCATCGGACCACTGCGCGCCGCGCCGCAAAAAGAAGGTATAGGTGAGACCATCTGGGGCAATCTCCCAGCGTTCCGCGATGCCGGGCATGGGTTGCAGCGTGCGGGGGTCTTTTTGTGTGAGTCCCTCGAACAGCATCGCGGCGATGCGCTCGTCCGTATTGGCGGTCATCATGCCGGGATCGAGATACTCCGGCTCCGCGCCGTTGTTGAAGCGGAAGACGTTCTCTTCCGGCGGATCGGTTTTCCCGAAGTACTCCGACTCCCGCCGGCAGCTTGCCAGCAGCAGGGTGAGCGCCAGAACCGGGAGGAGCCGCGCCAGCGCGGTGTGCCGCGTTGAAGCAGTCCGGCAAGCGCCTGTTGCGGCAACTGTTTCCGCAGTTAAGGGCGTCCGTTCCATTCCCGCTCCTCCAAAACGTTCCCTGCCCCCGCCACAACTAGAGGGCCGGTGGGTCGGATACACTTTACCCTCTCTGCGAGCCGTTGCCAAGACTTCCACGCAGGTGGTTGCGGTATCAGAGCCCCGACCGCAAGGGAGGGGGCACGCTTGCCGATGCCCAAAGCGTTGACCAGACCATTGCAGGTGTCCCCTCCCTGGCGGTCGGGGCTCTGAACGGACAATATGCTATCATCGCTTGGATAGTGGATGTTGACGCAAGAAGTTCGGTAATGCCGCCTAACCGCCCGCTCGTTGCTCGAATGTCGCCCCGATGTCTCCTAAAACTCCACAGCCTACGGCCCACGACCGCTCGAAACCAAAGCCAAAACCGCAGTCCGAGGTCCAACAGATTCTGGCGCAGAACCGCGTCGCCGAGCATCTCTACTTTTTGCTGGAGCGCTTCGAGGCCGGCATGGAATTAACTGGCACCGAGGTGAAGGCCATCCGCACCGGCAAGTCCAATCTGAAGGACGGCTTCGCGATGGTGAAGGCGGGCGAGGTCTGGCTGATGAACGTCCATATCAGCCCCTACGAGTATGGCAACCGCGACAATCACGAGGCCACGCGCAAGCGCAAGCTGCTGTTGCACAAGCAAGAGATACGCAAGCTGATCGGCAAGACGGTCGAGAAGGGTCTTACGCTGATTCCGACGAAAATGTATCTGAAGGGTGGCCGTATCAAGTGCGAGATTGCCATCGCCAAGGGTAAGAAACTCTGGGACCGTCGCGAGACCATTAAACGCAAGGAAGCCGATCGCGAAGCGCGCCAGGAGATGAAGCAGCGCAACCGGTGATGAGGCGAGATCGCCCACAGCGGATTACAATTGAAATAAGAACTAAATGAGAGAGGATCGCAGGGATGAAGATCATTGTGGTTGGTTACGGGCGTGTGGGCATCCAGGTGGTAAAGCTATTCGCAAGTCAGGGGCACTCGGTTGTGGTGATTGACAAGAGCCGCGCCGCGCTGGAGCGCGCGCAGTACGGCAACAATGTTACATTTCTGACCGGCGATTCCGTCGATCCAGATATCCTCGGCCGTGCTGGCGCAGAAAATGCCGATGCGGTGATCGCTCTGACCCGCGACGAAAACACCAATCTGATGGTTACGCAGATCGCCAAGATGACTTTCAAGGTACCGAAGGTCGTCGCCATGGTCTATGATCCGTCGCGCGACCACAGCTTCAAAGCCGCTGGCATCACCACGCTGAAAATCGCTGAGGAGGGCGCCGAGCTGTTGGCCTCGCAGATGGGCGTATTCGCGCCACCGGCCGTGGTCCAGGCCTGGGGCGATTCGCTCGAAGAACTGCCGCCCTCAAAGCCCCTGCGCCAGTTGCGCGCCAAGGGCCCGTATTACGCGATCATCATGGGCGGCGGGCGCGTCGGATATTTCCTTGGGCGCACGCTGCTCGAAGAAGGTCACGAAATCTGCCTGCTCGAAAATAATCCCGAGACGTTTAACCTGGTCTCTACCCAGCTCGAATGTCCTATTCTGCAAGGCGACGGATCGAGTTATCACATACTGGAGAAAGCGGGAGCGGCGCGCGCTGATCTGTTCATCGCGGTTACCAACCACGACCAGGACAACTTGATCGGCTGCGAGGTGGCCAAGCGCGAGTTCGGCGTGCCCAAGACCATCTCGCGCGTGAAGAACCCCAAGAACGAGTGGATCATGCAGCAGCTCGGCGTCGACGTTACCGTCAGCTCCACCGCCATCATCAGCAACCTGATCGAGAGCGAGTTGCCCATCCACAAAATTCGCACGCTCTTAAACCTGCGCGTGGGCGGCCTCGAGATCATGGAGTACGCGCTCGACGCCACATCGCCCACCGTCGGCCATCAATTGAAAGAACTGACCATGCCACCCAACTGCAGCATCGTTACCATCCTGCGCGGCAACACCGCCGTAGTCCCGCGCGGCGACACCGCCTTCGAGTCCGGCGACATGGTCCTGGCGCTGACCGACATGGCCGACGAACCCGCGCTGCGCAAATTGATGTTGGGTTAGATGGTTCGGCCCGTCACAGAGCCGCGCGCGTCAGCAAGCGGACATGGTCGCCAGGCGAGAATGCCCGGGTAAGAACCGGCCCAGGTCGAGGGCCGCGAATCCTCACACAAATTCCAATTTGGGTTGCCTGCCATTTATTCAATGACATCGAACATCTTACCCGTGCGGGCCGGTCCGCTCGTTTACGCGCGCGGCTCTGTGGCGTGGTGGAAATTCACTATCGTAACTCCGCCAGCAGCGCTTCCATCTCGCCGCGCGCGTGGCTATCGCCGGCGCGGATGCTGGCCTCGACACCCTGCTCCAGCACGGCGCGCGCCTGCGCGACATCGCCCATTTTCTGGAACACGCGCCCGGCCTGGTAATACGCCGCGACGTAGTTCGGGCTGGCCGCCATCAGCGCGCGAAAATTCTCGACCGCCTCGGCGTGCGCGCCCTGCGTCGCGTACTCCATCGCCAGGCCATAGCGCGCCAGCACGTTCCCCGGATTCTGCTCCACCATCCCCGCCAACTGCTCCAGCTTGCTCGCCGCCATTTATCTTCTCCCTGATTTTTCTGTCATACCAGTTTTATTGTCGTCATTCCGAGCGCAGCGAGGAACCTGCTTTTGCTTTACCCTCACAAGAGGGCAACAGATCCACATTCAGGCAAAACTTACTTGCGCGCCGCCTTTGGCCGCGCCTTAGTGCGCGCCAGATACTCCGCCAGAGCGACGGCATTGTTGCACTCCGTCTCGGAGGCCGCAAACAACAAAGTAACACGCCCGCGCTTGGCCGCGCCGCGCAACCCAATTAACGCCTCGCATACCTCTTCCGAATCGCTGCCCGCCTCATTCAGTTCCGCGAAGTAGCGCCGCTTGAACTCCGCCCACTTGCCGCGATCATGCGAGAACCACCTGCGCAACTCATCGGACGGGGCCAGCGCCGGCAGCCACTCAGCCAGCGCCGCCTTCTCCTTGGCCACCCCGCGCGGCCACAACCGGTCGACGAGCACACGATAGCCATCCTCAAGCCTCGGCGCGTCATATATTCGCTTAACCGCAATCGGCAATTCACACCTCCCCACATCCTCACCCAATCGATTTGATGTTTCAATAAAGAAGATTCCGCATCCACACAGAGCCGCGGCAGCGGCGGCAAGATAGTAGCCCACGGCGCGAGCCGTGGGACTTAACGAAGAATGAAGTCCCTTCCTTATTGACCAGCCCCGGCAGGGGCGAAAGAACGTTCTTGTGACTACGAAACCTACAGCGGGACTTCGGTGCTATCCAAAATTTCGCGGACCAGGGTTTCGGCCTGTTCGGATTTTTTTTGCGTGGAGACGTAGCGGGTGCTCACTACGATGCGGTGGGAGAAGACGGGGATGGCCAGGCGCTTGAAGTCGTCGGGGATGCAGTAGGCGCGGCCTTCCAGCAGCGCCAGCGATTGCGCGGCGCGGAACAGCGCTTGCGAGCCGCGCGGCGAGACGCCCAGCGCGATGTGCTCATGCTCACGCGTACGTGCCACCAGCTTCAGCGCGTAATCGAGGAGCGTGTCGTCCACCACGACGGCGCGCACGGCGTTCTGCCATTCGTGAATCTGCGCGGCATCGGCGATGGCCGCCTTCAGGCCGGAGAGCATGGTGCCACCTGCGCCACCTGCCCCATTTGACCCGCCCGGCGAGCCGCTTGCTCCAGCGCTGCTGTTGCGCGACTCATTGCGCACCTGGGTGGCGCGCAGTATCTCGCGCTCGCCCTGCGCCGTGGGATAGCCCATGCGGATGCGCATTACGAAGCGGTCGAGCTGCGACTCCGGCAGCGGATACGTCCCGTGATGCTCCACGGGATTCTGCGTGGCGATCACCATGAACGGGTCGGGCAGCTTGTAGGTCTGGTTGTCCACCGTTACCTGGCGCTCGTTCATCGCTTCGAGCAGCGCGCTCTGCGTCTTGGGCGTGGTGCGGTTGATCTCATCGGCCAGCAGGATGTTGGTGAAGACCGGGCCGGGCTTGAACTCGAACGACTCCTTCGACTGGTTGTAGATGGAGACGCCGACCACATCGCTGGGCAGCAGGTCGGAGGTGAACTGGACGCGATGGAATTGGCAGGCGATGGAATTGGCCAGCGCGTGCGCCATGGTGGTCTTGCCCACGCCGGGCACGTCCTCAATTAGCAGATGGCCTTCCGAGAGCAGCGCCACCAGGGCCATGTGTACAGCTTCGCCATTGCCGCGAATCACCGTGCCCAGGGCAGCTTCCAGCTCTTGCAGATGACGGTGGATGGACGCAGTCGCGCTGCCCGATGTAGGGGACGTAGTTTGGACAATGGATGGACCGGCGGCGGCTCTGGTCATGATCCTGTGCGGCTCCCTGCCCGGCGATCAACTCCCAATCAACTCCCGATCAACTACCTGGTTTCGATATCCGCATGTTGCCGTCGCATCCAGCCCGCGCGACGATCATGGTGGGCGATACAGGACTCGAACCTGTGACTTCCACCGTGTGAAGGTGGCACTCTACCAACTGAGTTAATCGCCCGCGAAAATCAGCAATCAAACCATTTTAGCGGAGCACGCTTCGAATGCCAAGGCCGCGCTCAAAAAAGCGCGGTAGAGGGGTGCGCAAGGAGGCACACACCGTTGCGCGACTTTGTTGCGCGACTTTGTTGCGCGGCTTTGCTGCGCGGCTTTGCTGCGCGTCACAGAGCCGCGCGCGTCATCGAGCGGACACAGTTGTCGGTCCAGTACGGTCCTATAACTCATACGCGTGTGCCATATTTGTTGTCCGTGATGCCGACCATCTTGCCTGCGCCAGCGGGTCCGCTTGCTGACGCGCGCGGCACTGTGACGGCTCCCGCCCATTCACGGGAAAGTTTTCGCCGGCCACACCGCTCAGTAAAGGCAGCATCATTATTCACCAGTAGATTTGCAGCAGTAGATTTTTAGACACGGCACGATTTTCCCGACGTGGCATAACTGAGTCGCAATAAAAAATCCTGTGCCACATCGTAAGACGTGGCGCAGGATTTTGTTTGCGACTGAATTCGTTAAACGGTGGAGCCGAGGGGGATCAGCGGCAAGGCCTAGACGGCTTCGGCTGCCACGGTCACGGCAATCTGCACGATTACTTCCTTGTGCAGTTTCACGGGTACCTGGAAATCGCCGAGCTGCTTGATGGGCTCTTCCAAGTGAATCTTGCGGCGGTCCAACTTGTAACCCTTCTGGTTCAGGGCCTCAGCAATGTCGATGGACGTAACCGAGCCGAACAGCACGCCGGCCTCGCCCGCCTTGCGCGTGAAGGTCAGAGCGACCTGGCCCAGAATGGCGGCCAGCGCCTCCATCTCGGCCTTGTCCTTGGCGTCGCGCTTTAGTCCAGCGATCTTCTGTTGCGCCACTACTTTCTTGTTGCCTTCGGTGAGCGGCACCGCCATCTTGCGCGGCAGCAGAAAATTGCGGCCGTAGCCGGCCTTCACGCTGACGATGTCGCCGCGCCCGCCGAGATTAGCCACTTCCTCGC
>CAMBEY010000014.1 GCA_945865705.1 Candidatus Sulfopaludibacter sp. SbA3 | reverse complement strand
CGGCTCTGTTGCCCCGGCCGCTCTGGGGCCGCTCTGGGGCCTTCGTTCAACGCATGACAGAACCAACACCACCATCCCCTAAGCACAACCCGGCGCCAGCCGCGCGCGACCTGCGCATGCGCCCCGGATTCATCATCGGCACCAGCGTGCTGATGGTGGTGCTGGTAGTTAGCCTGTTCGGCCTGACGTCGCTCAACCTGCCCTTCATCGCGCCGAACGACTCCAGACAGACCCTGCTGCTGTTCACGCTGTCGTCCATTATCTTTCTGGGACTGGTTATCTTCGGCTTCATCCTGTTCCGCAGCCTGTTGAAACTTTACCTGGAGCGGCGCGCCAACCAACTCGGCGCAAAGTTCAAGACCAAGTTGGTGGCCGGCGCGATTGGGCTATCGGTCGTCCCGGTTATCTTCCTGTTTCTCTTCTCGTACAGCCTGGTCAATCGCACGCTCGACAAATGGTTCAGCCGCCCTGTGGAGACCATGAGCCGCGATGCGCGGGAGCTGGCCGATGGTCTCGATCAGTTTGCCCAGCGCAAGAATGCCGGCGACGTTCTGCGCGTGGCAGATGATCTGGCGGCCTCGGCTGCCCAGTGGATTGCAGCGCGACCCGCTCTCCAGGCCGAGCTGCGCCGACTCCTGCGCTTGGAGGATTTGGACTACCTCGCGGTGGTCAATGCGCAGGGTGGCATCATGGCGGAGGTCAGCCGGCCCAGTACTCCGATGACGCTGCCGGAGATTGATCCCGGCGGCGAGTTGCTGTCGGCGTCGTCGGAGGGCGCGCGGATGGCGGTGTGGAAGGAGTCGAATGTCGCGCTCAGCCGCCAGCGGTTTGACCTGAGCGATGGCCAGGAAGCCATCGTTATCGTGGGTACGCTGTTGCCCGCCAACTTAACCGCCGCCGCGCAACGGCTGGATGCCGCGAGCTTGGAATACGGGCAACTGACGCGTGAGCGACGTACCGTGCGCCGCACGTTCCTCTCGATCTTGTGGCTGCTGGCCATCGTTACTTTGTTCATTGCGACCTGGTTCGCGCTGATACTCTCCCGCCAGTTGACCACGCCGATTCAAGCTCTGGCCGAAGCCACGCAGGAAGTTGCGCGCGGCAATCTCGACTTCCGCGTGCAGACGCTCGCCGCTGATGAGCTGGGCATTTTGGTGAATAACTTTAACCAGATGACCGCGCAGCTTGCCGCCGGGAGGACCGAGCGCGAGTACGCGCGGTTGACGCTGGAAGAAGCCAATCGCCTGATCGACCTGCGCCATCGCTTCACGGAGGCGATTCTGGAGAGCATTCCCACCGGCGTCATCTCGGTCTCATCCGACGGCGCCATCCTCGGCAGCAATCCGGCGGCGCGACGGCTGTTCGGTGAGCGGTTGAGCGATGGCATGCCCTTCGAGAAGCTCTTCGACAGCGAGGATTGGGAGGAGTGGAATTATCTGCTGAAGCGCGCCGGGAGGCTTGGCCAGTCCACCCGTAATTTGGAGATGCCACGCGATGTTCCCGGAGGAAGGCCCGGGGCAGGGCGGCGCATGAATCTGGCCGTAACCATGTCTTCGTTGCCGGGGGCCCCTCCGGGAGCGGCGGCTGACGTTTCGCAGAATGGCTGGTTCGTGGTGGTGGTGGAAGATTTGAGCGACCTGTTGGCGGCGCAGAAGGCTGCGGCCTGGGGTGAGGTAGCCCAGCGGGTGGCGCACGAGATCAAAAATCCGTTGACTCCCATCGCACTCTCAGCCGAGCGCATTCGCTGGTGGCTGGATCGTCAGCCGAAGACGCAGCCGGGTTCCAGCGAATTGACGCGTGTGGTGGAGGAGTCCTGCGAGCTGATTGGCAAAGAGGTTGAAACGCTGAAGAAGTTGGTGGACGAATTCTCGCAGTTCGCTCGCTTCCCGCAAGCGCGGCCCGCGCCGGCGGACCTGAACCAGATCGTCGAAAGCGCGCTCGGCTCTTTCAACGGGCGGCTCGATGGGATTCGCATCTCGACAAATCTTTCGCAGGACCTGCCGCTGGTCTCCGTTGATCCCGAGTTGTTTCGCCGCGTGGTGGTGAATCTGATGGACAATGCCGCGGAGGCCATGGGTGGTTCGCTGGTGAAGGAGATCGTCATTTCCACGCGAACCGACGCGGAACGTTTGGTGGTGGAAACCGAGATTGCCGACACGGGCTGCGGCGTTTCGCCTGAAGACAAAGAAAGGCTTTTTCTTCCGTACTATTCCACAAAGGATCGCGGCACGGGATTGGGGCTGGCCATCGTCAACCGCATCGTAGCGGAACATAATGGGGTCATCCGCGTTGAGGAAAACGCTCCGCTAGGCACGCGGTTCATCGTGGAGTTGCCGGTAAATATTTTCTAGCATCTTGCGGGAAACCGTATTGCGTGCGGCGCTGATTTCAGCAGAGCCGCTCCATTCCGGGCGCGGCCCTGTAAAAAAGGTGAGTAACGAGCGATGAAGAAACGTCTGCTGGTGGTCGATGATGAACCTGGAATCCGGCAGTCGCTGACCGCCATCCTGCAGGATGAGGGTTGGATGGCTCAGTCCGCCGCCAGCGGAAAGGAGTGCCTGCGAGTACTCGAAGCGGAGCGTTTTCAGGTCGTCCTTCTGGATGTTTGGCTGGGCGATGGCGCCACGCTCGGTGATCGACTGGCCGACGGCCTGGAGGTCCTGCGCAGCATCCGGGAAGCGCATCCCGAAGTGGTGGTGGTGATGATCTCCGGGCACGGCAACATCGAGACGGCGGTGAAGGCCACCAAGCTCGGAGCATTTGATTTTCTGGAGAAGCCGCTGACCATCGAGAAAACGCTGGTGGTGGTAAAAAACGCGCTGGAGCATCAGGCGCTTCTCGAAGAGAATCGCCAACTGCGCGGCGAGCGCGAGCAGCGTTCGCTCATCATCGGCGAGAGCGTGCCGATGAAGGCGTTGCGGCAGCAATTGCTGCTGATGGCGCCCACCAATGGGCGCGTGCTGATCTACGGCGAGAGCGGCACCGGCAAGGAGCTGGTGGCGCACGCGTTGCATGAGCACAGCCTGCGGGCACGCGGTCCGTTCGTGGAGGTCAACTGCGCGGCTCTGCCGGAAGAGTTGATTGAGAGCGATCTGTTCGGACACCGCAAGGGCAGCTTTCCGGGGGCGGCGCAGGACAAGACCGGCAAGTTTCAAAAGGCTGATGGCGGCACGCTGTTTCTGGATGAGGTCGGCGACATGAGCCTGAAGACGCAGGCCAAGGTCATGCGCGCCTTGGCCGAGCAGCGAATCGAGCCAGTCGGCTCGCCCACCTCGGTGAGCGTGGATGTGCGCGTGATTGCCGCCACCAACAAGAATCTGGAAGAGGAGATTGCGCGCGGTAATTTCCGCGAGGATCTCTTCTACCGCTTGAACGTAATTCCTTTTGTGGTCCCGCCGCTGCGCGAGCGCGTGGAGGACATCCCGCTGCTGGCCGATTTCTTCATCGCGGAGTTCACCGCGGGCTATGGCAGGAAGGCGAAAACGATTTCGCCGGAGGCGTTGGTGGCGCTGGCCGCCTACCGCTGGCCGGGCAATGTGCGGGAGTTGAAAAATCTGATTGAGCGGATTGTGATCATGACCCCGCAGTCGAAGATTGAGCGCAAGCACCTGCCTGCGTTGTTGTTTCGCGCCGCGCCGAAGGGAGGGGCGGGGCATGAGGATGGTGCGCGGAAATCGGGCGGCGATCTCTCCACGCTCCAGCAGGCGCGCGCGGCCTACGAGCGGGACTTCATATCACGCAAGCTCGAAGAGAATCGCGGCAACGTATCCCGCACCGCCCAGGACCTGGGCCTGGAGCGCAGCCACCTCTATCGCAAAATGAAAACGCTGGGGATTACGCCTGGGTAGCCACGGTGAGTGCTTTTCTCACCGGGGGATTTTCGTTTGGGGCGCGGCAAAGATTACCGTGGGATTTTCGGTCCTCCCCTGCAAGGCCCACGGTGAGAAGAGCGCTCACCGTGGCTACCAAACCTTACTCGCCGGCCATCTTGCGCCAGTCCAATCCTTGCAGGAAATGCTCGTCGTCGCGCCAACCTTCACGTACGCGCACGTGAATCTCCAGGAAAACTTTCTGGCCGATGATGGCTTCCAACTCCACGCGTGCCTCCGTGCCGATCATTTTCAGCATGGCCCCGCCCGCGCCGATGATGATGCCCTTCTGCCCGTCCCGCTCGACAAAAATCTCCGCGGCGATGTGTACCAGGGCTGGTTTTTCCTCATACTGTGTAACCAGCACGGCGTTGGTGTAAGGCAGCTCCTGCTGGGTGTGCCGAATGATTTTTTCCCGGACAATCTCGCCGGCCAGGAAGCGCATGGGCTGCTCCGTGATCTGGTCGGTAGGGAAGTAGAGCGGTCCCTCGGGCATGTAGGCCACGATTCGCTCGACCAGCCGGGGCAGATTCACACCGGTCTGCGCGGCGATGGGAATAATCTCCTTGAAGTCGTGCAGCTTGCTGTATTGATCGAGCAGCGGGAGCAGCTGCGATTTTGATACTCGGTCAATCTTGGAGAGAACCAGAAACGTGGGGGCCGCGGCGCGGCGTACCCATTCGAGCGCCTCTTCATCGCGCTTCGTAAATGTCTGCGAACAGTCCATCAGGTAGAGCAACAGGTCGCGTTCGGCCAGCGACTCGCGCACTTGATCCATCATGTGCTTGCCCATGCGATTTTCAGGATCATGGATGCCGGGCGTGTCGAGAAATACAACCTGAGCGATAGGTTTTTCCTGTGCGGGCTTGGCGGCTTTGCCCTTGCCTTTGCTCTTGTCTTTGTCCTTAGCTGGGCCCTCGGCAGCGGCCGAAGTGGTGGGGGGCGGAGTATCCACGATCGGCAGGGACTTCAGCAGCTCCTCCGCGTAGCGATAGGTTGAGTCAATGGTGACAACGCCGGTTAATGCCGCACGAGTGGTTTGTGGGCGATCGGCGACAATGGCGATCTTCGAGCCGACCAGGGCATTCAGTAGCGTGGACTTCCCGACATTGGGACGCCCGAGAATGGTTACGAACCCGCTGCGTATCTTCGTCGCCAATCCGCCTAGGCCGGCCGAAGCGCCCAGGCGACCCATCCGACTGATCCCACCTGGGGATATTAATTCCGTCGACAGCGGTGGCACGATGGGCGGGTAGTAACGAAATTTCTTTCGAGATGGCATAAATTCAAATAATTCCTTTTTTTATTTTCGAGTCTCACTCAGCAGGCTGGATGAAGATGGATGACGGCGCTGGCTAATGCATCCCGGCTGGATCTTCGGTTGATCGTGGCGCTGCTTCTCCACCAGATTGAGTTTCAAATAGCGTGCCCTGGCCATCGCTCTGCTGGATTGCCGGACTGCTGACATCCAGCCGCGTGATGCGCCGTCCGTTCGATTCCGTGATGCGGTAGCGCAGGCCATCGCGCTCCAATGTTTCGCCGGTTGCCGGGACTCGTCCGAGCGTGTGCGTGATCAAGCCGGCCACCGTGGACGCTTCACCCGCTTCTTCCAGAGTAATATCAAACAGACCTTGCAAGCGATCCAAACTTAATCCGCCGGGAACGCTCCAACTGTTTTCGCCGCGCGGGAGCACATCCATTTCGTCGTGCTCGTCGCGGATTTCGCCGACGATCTCCTCGATCATGTCCTCCACCGTGGCCAGTCCGGCGACCGAGCCGTACTCGTCCACCACGATGGCCATCTGTGAGCCGGTTTGAAGCTCCTGCAGCAGCTCCGAGATGCGTTTGGTTTCTGGGACGAAGGGCACCGAGCGCAACAACTGCTGCACGGTGCGCTCGGAGTGTTCGTCCTCGGCGACGGCGAATAGGTCGCTGGCGTGAATGAATCCGATAATGTGGTCAATATCCTGTTCGTAAACGGGGAGCCGAGTGAAGCGATGCTCGGCGAGTATCTGCCGCAGGTCGCTGAGCGTGGTCCTGTGTGGGACGGCGATGATCTCCGGGCGCGGCGTCATGACATCGCGCACGGTCTTGTCGCCGAACTCAACCACGGACTGGATGAGCCGCCGGTCGTCTTTCTCGATGAGGCCTTCTTCTTCGCCGGCCTCAATCAGAGCTTCGATATTTTCCGTTGCAGTGGCGGGTTCGCGGTCCTCTTCGGCGGGGCCGCCGAGGGTGGCGATGTGATGCAGAAATAGGCTGATGGCCACCAGCGGTGTTGAAGCCAGTATGGAGGCGCGCAGAATTCCCAGACTATGGGCAAGCCAGCGTCCGTCGGTGTGCGTCAGCAGGACATAAGGAATGACCTGACCGAAGAGAATCACATTCAGTAGCAGGATGGCAGCCTGCTGGAGCAGTATCTCCCAATCAAATGGTTGTCCCATGTTCCAGGCCGCCAGCAAAAAACCTTGCAGGGAGATCGTTGCGTGCACCAGCACAGGAAATGTCCATTGAGCGCGCTCCTCGGAGAGGCCCAGCTTGGGCTCGATCATCTCGGTGAAATACGGCAGATCATTTTTAGCGCCACGGACCGCAAATCGTCCTCGTCCCATGGAAAGGCGGCTGACGAAGACGAACAGCGCCAGCAGCAGCGAGCAGATGATAAAGAGCGTGGCAATCAGCAGGTGCATAATGTTGACGCGGAACTAGGACTGCGCGGCTTTCCGGCGGAATTCTTTTGGCCGGCGCGACTTCGTGTACTGGCGCGAGAGCAGCGTTTGCGGCAATCCAAATCGCCGTCCCCATCGCCGCTCAGCCCGGGCCATCTCCCCATGATCCGTTTCATGATCATACCCCATTAAATGCAACAGTCCATGCAGCGCGAGCGCCTGAAGCTCCTGCGCGAGGGTCCAGCCAAATTGTCCGGCGGCACGGGAAGCGGTGGGAGCGGCTATCACGATGTCGCCCAAGCCGGCAGTTTCTTCAATGTTGGGGTATCTCCCGCCATGCCCTGCTTGAAGTTTTCCCCTCTTGGCGTCGCCGGAAGGGAAGGACAGGACATCCGTGGTGGAGTCCTTATGGCGGAAGGCCAGATTCAGGCGGCGGATGGCGACATCGGATACCAACGCAACGGTAAAAGGAGCAGGCGAGAGTTCCGCGCCTAGTCTGTGTAGATAGCTGCGTAAGCGAGCGCAGTCGATCTGAATACTACGCTGACGGTTCAATAGGGCAACTTCCATGGAGAAGCCGGCAGAGGTTGACTGTCTTTCCGTACTCCGAGGCTGTGTATTCATTGTTGGAGTTTTCATTGCCAGGTGAACATTGCGGGGGCTTTCAAGCCTTGTGGCTTCCCGGCTCGCCCGCAAACCGGAAGCGCTCCTGATCCGCGCTGGTCTGCGCGGTTGCATGCGAATAAGCATCGTAGGCCCGGACAATTTTCTGCACCAGATGGTGGCGCACCACATCGCGTTCATCAAAATAGGTAAAACTGATCCCCTCCACTTTTTGGACCACATCCATCGCAGAGAGCAGCCCGCTACGTTTGTCGCCGGGCAGATCAATCTGGGTGATGTCGCCAGTGATGACCATCTTGGAATTGAAGCCGAGACGGGTGAGGAACATCTTCATCTGCTCGCCAGTGGTGTTCTGCGCTTCATCAAGAATCACGAAGCTGTCATTCAATGTGCGTCCGCGCATGAAGGCGATGGGCGCAATCTCGATGGCCCCTTTTTCGAGAAACCGCTCGACTTTCTCGGCTTCGAGCAGGTCATACAACGCATCGTAAAGCGGACGAAGAAACGGATCCACCTTTTCCTGAAGCGTGCCGGGCAGGAAGCCTAGCCGCTCGCCGGCCTCCACCGCCGGGCGTGCCAAAACGATCCGGCTGACGCGGCGTGAGAGCAGATAGGATACCGCCATGCTTACGGCGAGATAGGTCTTGCCGGTGCCGGCGGGACCAATGCCGAAGACCATGTCATTGCGATCAATCGACTCCATGTAGATACGCTGATGAAGGCTCTTGGGCACGACCGCCTTCTTGCCGAAATTGCGATTTCGGCTGCTGGTTACCAGGCTGTGCAGACTGGCGGAGGGATCGTCGGCGACGATTTTAAGGAAGCCGCGCAGGTCGCCATTGGAAAAAATAACGCCTTCCTGCATCAGCTTGTCGTAATCGTCGAGCAGGCGCTCCATGCGTTCAACATCGAGCGGCTCCCCGTCAATTTCGATGGCGTTGTTTTTGAGCTGGAGGGTCAGGCGAAGTTCGGATTCCAGCAGCCGCAGGTTTTCATCCCGGGTGCCAAACAGGGTTTCGATGCCAGAACTAACTTTGACGTCTTTCTTCATTCAAGGTGCAGGCGGAATTTGGGTGAAACATGGCGGGCGAGTCCCGCAAGAATTTCGCAACCAATCTAAACCTTAGCAAGCTTGCCCCGCGCGGTCAATCGCTGACAGGTACTTCGCTCCGGGAAAAGGAGGCAGCAGCGCAAGGCGCCGAGGCGCAATTGAATCGAGAGCCAAGTCTAGGCTTGGTGGCGGATGGTGAGACTAGTGTTTCGGTACAATATTGCCAGCTCTCGAAGAGAAAGGTCTTCGGCGCGAATGCGCGAGTCGAATCCTTCCTTGCCGATCGCAGCCATGATGACCGGGGCGGGCGCGAGAGTTTTCCAGTTATTCACGAGTGTCTTCCTTTTATGTGCGAATGCGGCCCGCATCCATATCCAGAAATCGGCTTCGTCCTGAATGCCCAGGTCCTGCATCTTCGGCCTGACCGGCATACTCACCAGCGCCGATACCACTTTGGGTGGCGGATTGAATGCGTGTGCTGGGATGGGGAACAGAAGTTGGGGCTCGGTATAGTATTGGCAGGTTACCGAGAGCAGGCCATACTCCGAAGTGCCTGGCGCGGCGATGATTCGCATCGCGACCTCATATTGCATCATCACTACGATGCGGTCGATCACTTGCATGTTGGCGAATAGCCTCATCAAAATCGGCGAAGTGATGTAGTACGGCAGGTTGCCAAAAACCAGCAATCGCGCGACTCCGTAACGCTGCGCGATCTCATCAATGGGGACCTTTAGAATATCTCCGGTTAAAATTTCCACCCGGAAATCATCGGCGAACTGTTCATCCAGTTTCGCAGCGAGACGGCGGTCGATTTCCACCGATACCACCCGCGCAGCGCGTTCAGCCAGCAGGCGGGTCATATTGCCAGGGCCGCCGCCTATTTCCAGCACCACGGAACGGGAGGTCGGGCGCACGGCTTCAAATATCCGCTGTTCGATGCGGCGATCAACGAGAAAGTGCTGCCCCAGCGGCGCTCCAGTCTTGGAGCCAGTCTTGGAGCCAGTCTTGGAGCCAGTCTTGGAGGAAGTTGAGCGTGCCATGTTCTGATTGTAGCGCAGGGGGAGAATTCCACATTTGCTGGGTGGACGAATTCAATTAGTAAACAGGTAACACACGGTTGTCGTTCCCAAGAGGGTCGTGCACTGATTATAATAATTCTGGGTTGGTTATTATGACAGCGATTGAGATCAACGGACTCAGCAAGGATTACTTAACCGGTTTTTGGCGAAAGAAACCCCGCCGCGTCCTCGATGGCCTCACGCTATCCGTGGAGACCGGCGAGGTTTTCGGCTTTCTGGGCCATAACGGTGCTGGCAAGACGACCACTCTCAAAATTCTTACCAGTCTGATTGCACCCACTGAAGGTACCGCGCGTATTTTGGGCTCGCCCATCGGCACTCCGGAGACCTTTAACCAGGTCGGCTATCTGCCCGAGAATCCCTATTTCTATGACTACCTAACGCCAGACGAGTTGCTGGACTATTTTGGCCGGTTTTTTCATATGACAGCCTCCCAGCGCCACGAGCGGCGAGAGACCGTATTGGAGCAAGTGGGTCTCAAGGAGTTCCGGGGCACCGCTCTGCGGAAGTTTTCCAAGGGTATGCTGCAACGAATAGGCATCGCGCAAGCCGTTCTGCATGATCCGCAAATCGTGCTTCTCGACGAACCAATGTCCGGGCTGGACCCCGTTGGTCGGCGCGACGTGCGTAATCTGATCCTGCATCTCAAGCAGCAGGGCAAAACGATTTTCTTCAGCACACACATACTGTCCGACGCCGAGGCGCTTTGCGACCGCGTGGCGATTCTGGGCGGGGGTAAGTTGGTCGGCGTCGGACGGATTGCCGATCTTTTGCGCCGCGAATCTGGATATGAAGCCATCGTGGAGTGCGACGAGCCAGAAACGAAAAGAAAGTTGGAGGCGCTCGCCAGTATGCCGGCAGTGAGTTCAGGCGGCCATTTCCGTCTGGAGGTTGGCGAGGACAGGGTGATGGAATTACATGCGATCTGTGCTGCCGGGCGGGCCCGCCTGATTTCGCTGAACCCGCTACGCTTCAGCTTGGAAGACTATTTCGTCGGCCTGCTGGATCGCTCCACTCCTGCCGCAGTCGATAGGACCGGGCCGCATTCTTGATGAGGGTGGAACGACGATGATTTTAGCGCAGACACTGGCCATCGCCCGCAATACCTTCCGCGAGGCGGTGCGCGACCGCGTGCTCTATAACCTGGTCGCCTTCGCGGTAATCATGATCGGGTCAGCGCTGCTATTCGGCCAGATATCCATCGGCATTCACAAAATCATCATCATCAATATCGGGTTAAGTGCCATCTCCATGTTTGGTTTGGTCATTGCCATCTTTTTGGGTATTGGTTCGGTGCATAAAGAAATCGACAAACGCAGCCTGTATCCGCTCCTCAGCAAGCCGATCCGCCGCTGGCAATTTGTGGTGGGAAAATTTGCCGGCCTGAATTTGACTTTGCTGGTGAACACGGCGGTGATGACAGCGGGCTTGTGGGCGACGCTTTTCTATCTCATGCACAACTATGAGGCACAGGATGTTTCCATCTGGGCCGCCATCTATTTCATTGTTTTGGAACTGATCCTGGTGAGCGCGCTGTGCATGTTCTTTTCCTGTTTCACCACACCCGTGTTGGCCGCGCTCTATACCTTCTTGCTTTATTTCATCGGCTCATTCGCCCAGGATGTCCGGATGTTTGCCACCATGTCGGAGAACCCTCTGATTCGTTCGCTCGTGCAATTCGTCTACTATCTCCTGCCCAATTTTAGCAACTTCCGCGTTTCCGCCTGGGTGTCAAACGGTCAGCCTGTGGCTGCTTCATTGATTGTCAGCAACACTGTTTACGCGATCTGCTATGGAAGCGTACTGCTGCTGGCGGCGGCCCTCCTGTTCAGCCGGAAGGATTTGAAGTAATGCCCAAGCCAGGATTGCAAATCAAGATCATCCTGCCGGTAGTGCTCTGCGCTTTGCTGGCGGCTGCCGCTGTTCAACATAAAATTGACCTCCATCTGGACGTGCTAAGGAATCAACCGCAGCCGATCGACTACGTATTGCCGGGAACGGTCCTTCGTTCGTTGAGCATGGGCCAAAATGGCTTACTCGCCGATTTCTACTGGACCCGTGCCGTACAGTATTTCGGCACGCAGCGTGTGAATCGCCAGGAGGATTTTTCGCTTCTCTCGCCGCTCCTGAACACTGCGGTTGAACTGGATCCCCAACTTTTGGTGGTCTATTCCGTCGGTAATTTTTTCCTGTCAACTCCCGCGCCACGTGGAGCGGGACGCCCGGATCAGGCGGTTGAACTGCTGCGCCGGGGCATCGCCGCGAACCCGGATGCGTGGCGTCTATGGCATTACCTGGGATTTACCTATTACTGGGAGCTCGGTGATTTCGAGCAGGCCGCGAAGTCCTATTTGGAGGGTAGCAAGCACCCCAAAGCCCAGCCATGGATGATGACGATGGCTGCGGCGATTTCCGCCAAAGGCGGCAACCGGGAGATCTCCCGCTACTTGTGGTCGGAGATTCATGCCAATACACAGGACGAAACCATTCGGGTCAATGCGGAGCTGCAACTCAAGATATTGCAGGCAGCCGATGACGTCGAAGGGATCGAACGACTCGCTCGCGAATTTCAGCAGCGTGAAAAGCGCTGGCCCAATAGTTTGCAAGAGTTGGTCCTTGCAGGGTTGTTGCCCGCAGTGCCCGTCGATCCCACGGGAGTGCCCTACTTGCTCGAACCCGGCGGGAAGGTTGCGATCGATCCCAGTTCAGTTGTTTCGCGGAACAACTTGCCCTCGCCCGAGGCATTAAACCCAAACTAGAAGCCAAACCAGAAGCCAAACCAGAAGCCAAACTAGAAGCCAAACCAGAAGATTGATAGAAGGCTTTTCTTGTCGCCCTTTGCGGGGAACCGGCTGTCGGAGAGGAGAGAGCCGGTTGCCTCGCGTAAAGGACTTTCGCTTAGTCTGTTTCCATTATGTGGGTGTGTGCTACTTCTGGCAATGTGCCTCCAGTCCCGTTCTTTCACTAGGACTGTTGACACAGTTACACACTGATTTTCCCTCGGTCCGATGCGGGTATCCACCAGATAAGTGATGCATTGATTGGAGATCAGCCACGCTACATCGCGGCGGGGACTTCGATGCCCAGCAGATCGAGAGCGTGGGTGAGATGGCTGTCCAGCACGGAGACCAGCCAGAGCAGAAACATCTTGCGATCCGGATCCTGCTCGATCAGGATGCGATGATGGTGGTAGAAGTTGCTGAAGGCCTGAGCAAGTTGGAATGAGTATTTAGCCATCGCGGCAGGCTCCGATGTCGCCACGGCCTGCTCGACTGCAAATTCCCATCGGCTGCACAAATATAGCAGTTGCCAGAAGCTGTCTCCTTCCGGCGAGTTCAACGACGATGCCAGCAGCTCCGGTGTAATTCTGCTCAAATCGAAACGGCCGCCTTCATCGGACAGTTTGCGGAAAATGTTGCGGGCGCGCACTACGGCGTATTGCACGTACGGTCCAGTTTCGCCATCAAAACTCAGCGCATCTTTCAGATCAAAGGCGATCACCGACGTGCAGGTGAACTTCAGCAAGAAGTAGCGCAGCGCGCCGATGGCGATCTTCTGAGCGATTTCGGCCCGCTTTTCGTCCGGAGTATCCGGGTGGCGGGAGTCCACCTCACGCCGGGCCTCGCCAATCAGTTGGTCGATCAAGTCGTCCGCCTTGATGCCGAGTCCTTTGCGTCCAGACACTTCCACAAACGGCCGCGCCTTATCCTCCGCACTCAGCTCGATACCCATCAGTTCGCAAGTGCGGGGGGATAGCGCGACCATCTCATAAGAGAAGTGAATCGAGCGATCCGCCTCGCTCTGATAGCCCAGCGCGCGCAGCCCCTGCGCGACAATATCCTGAAGATACGATTGCCGGACATCAATGACGTTGTAGACTTTCTGTCCCTGGCCGAAGGCGGGCGCGCCCGCCTGCCCACTCGTCATGCTGCTCACCCACAG
Source organism: Candidatus Sulfopaludibacter sp. SbA3 (assembly GCA_945865705.1). GTDB lineage: Bacteria > Acidobacteriota > Terriglobia > 2-12-FULL-54-10 > 2-12-FULL-54-10 > SHUM01. Next base: position 9,480 of record CAMBEY010000014.1, on the reverse strand, counting down.
CACTCTGCCGTCTGGGTAAGTATGGAATGGCTGGTAGTGGAAGTCGCGCCCCAACAGTCCAAATTTCCACAATTGATAGGCGATGTCCTTGCCCACATAGGTAACGGTGCCGTTGGACCGAACAATGACTTTGGTGTCATCCCCCGCTGCTGTGGCGTCTGCAGAGTCAATCTCCTTTGCAGCGGTTTCCGCAGCTCCCTTTTGCCGCATCACCCAGCAGCCGGCGTTCTTACCTTCACTTTCCAGATAGATCGCTTCCCGCTGTTTGAGCAATTCAAATGCCTGATCCCAAAACCGCAGGTGCAGAATTTCGCTTTCGCGCGGCAGCACATCGTACTCCACGCCCAGGCGCAGCATGGTGCGCAGATGATAGCGGACAATCTCCGTAGCCACCATCTCGGCCACCCTGGCCGTGTCGCCCTCGCCATGCTCGATCTCTTGCAGCGTCCGACGGCGCAACTCCAGCCGAGACTTATCTTCCTCAAATATCTTGGAGACGCGCGCGTACAAATCCCAGCAGTAGTAATCGAAACGAATCGTGGGATCAGCGATCAGTCGCGCGACATCCTCTGGAGTTTTCTTTTCCATGTGCAGGAAACCAGCGACCACGTCGGCCACCTGTACTCCGGTGTTGTCGATGTAGTTCTGCACCTCCACCTGAGCCCCGCGCGCGCGCAGCAGCCGGACAAAAGTGTCGCCTAGCGCCGCGTTGCGCAAATGCCCGATGTGCGCCGCCTTATTAGGATTTATGTTGGTGTGCTCAACGATAATCTTTTCCGCGAGCGGGACCGCAGTTGAAACTTCCGTTTTGGCGATAGTCGTCGCCATCATGCGACTCGCGTATGCCGCGCGGTCGAGAAAGATGTTCACGTAACCCGTGCCTGCTACCTCGACGCGTGCGACGCCAGGCACCAAGCGCGCCGCGGCGGCAATTTCCTCGGCGATCTGCTTTGGCGGGCGGCGTAGCTTGCGCGCCAATTCCATGGCCAGCACCAGCGCCATGTCGCCCATCGCGGGCTGTGGCGGCACGCTAATCAGCACATTCACGTCAAGCTGCCACTGCCGCTGCGCGAAGTCGCGCACGGCCTGCTGAATTCGAGATTGTGTTGCGAGATACACGACGGGCTACTCCATCTCTGCAAAAACTTCACTATATCACGTGCCTGTTGGGCTTAGGGTAGGGGATGGCCGCATTTGCGGCAGTGTGAGCGGCGCTTGGCGTTAATGGTGATGCAGTTGCGGCAGCGGTAATACATCTTGCGCGTAAACCATTCTGTGAAGAACCAGCTCGCGCCAAGAATCCCCAGCATTAACGCGATACTCAACAAAGTCTCTTTCAAGCCGAGTCCCCCCAAGCGCGTTTGTCGTACGGCCCAACGATGCGTAACTATAACAAATTCCGAATAGAGCGGGAACGGTTGACAGAATGCTCTGGGTGCGATATTTTGTAAATTCATGGTTATACAACGGATTCAATACGACTCTGGGCACGTCCACCACCACGCACACCATCGTGTGACATAGCGGAGCCGTTTCAGCCAGCGCATAGCATTAATCTCAGTACCAAGCGGCCCGCTAGCTTCCCAACTGGCGGGTTTTTTTGTGGCCATTTTCCGCCGGTGATGCAAAAGGGAGCGAGCTGGCGGATCGCATCACAACACGAAAGGTGAGCGAAGAAATGAGCACGGAATTTCAGTTGGATTTCAATAAGACCGGCGGCATGATCCCCGCCGTGGTGCAGGAGCACGGCACGGGCAAGATACTGATGCTCGGCTTCATGACTCAGGAGGCGTTCGACAAGACTGTCGCCACGGGCAACGTAACCTTCTTCAGTCGTTCGCAAAACAAGCTGTGGACCAAGGGCGAAAGCTCCGGCCATGTGCTGAAGCTGCGCGAGCTGCTGGTGGACTGCGACCTGGATTCGGTAGTCTGTATCGCCGATCAGCTCGGCCCCGGCACCTGCCACGAAGGCTACTGGTCGTGCTTCTTCCGCCGCGTTGAAGGCGGGAAACTCGTGGAAGTCGAGCCGCAGACGTTTGATCCCAAGGCCGTATATCCGGCCAAGGAGGCCAAGTAAATGAGCAAGCTCAAGCTGGGTATCCCCAAGGGAAGTTTGCAGGACGCCACCATCGAGTTGTTCGCTCGCGCCGGCTTCAAGATCACCGTGGGCTCGCGTTCCTACTATCCGAATATCGACGACGACGAGATCGAGTGCGTGCTGATTCGCGCGCAAGAAATGGCCCGCTATGTGGAAGACGGCGTGCTTGACGCCGGTCTCACCGGCCACGACTGGGTCATCGAGAATGAAGCCGACATCGTCGAAGTGACCAATCTGGTTTACTCGAAGGCCAGCTTTGGCAAAGTCCGCTGGGTGCTGGCCGTGCCTGAGAGCTCCGACATTAGCGGCCCCAAGGACCTGCAAGGCAAGATCGTGGCCACCGAACTGGTGAAGGCCACTGAGAAATATCTCGCGCGACACGGTGTAACTGCGAAGGTGGAGTTTTCCTGGGGCGCGACCGAAGTGAAGCCGCCGCTGCTGGCCGATGCCATCGTGGAGGTAACCGAGACCGGCTCGTCGTTGCGTGCCAACAAGCTGAAGATCATCGACACCGTGCTCGAGTCGAACACCGTGTTGATTGCCAATAAGCAATCATGGCAGGACGCTTGGAAGCAGGAGAAACTCGCCAACATCAAGATGTTGCTGGAAGGTGCGATGCTGGCGCACGGACGTGTCGGCTTGATGCTAAACGTGCATCAAGATAATCTCAAGGCCGTACTTGCCGTACTGCCCGCGCTGAAACAGCCGACCATCTCGCAGCTCAGCGAAACCGGTTGGATCGCGGTCAATACGATTCTCGAAGAAAAATTGGTGCGCGTGATCATCCCGCGCCTGAAGGGTGCTGGCGCGCAAGGAATCGTCGAGTACCCGCTAAACAAAATCGTCATGTAGTGGTAGCCACGGTCAGCGATTTTCTCACCGTGGGATCTGAATTCCAACTATGGCAACCAACTTAATCCGCATCATCGATAGCAGCGACACTCGTGCCGTGGACCGCGTCTTCGCGCGCCGCGCCGTGCGCCTTGAGGATGCCGAGCGCACGGTGCAGCCGGTGATCGAGGCCGTCCGTCGCGCTGGCGACGCCGCGCTGGTGCGCTACGCGCGTCAGTGGGATCGCTACCAGGGCAAAACGGCCGCGGGCTTCATCGTCAGGGAAATAGCCCTCGCTGCCGCGGCACGTAGCGTCTCGCCGGCATTCCGCACCGCCGTGAAGCAGGCGGCGCGCAACATCCGTAAGTTTGCCGAGATGCAGATGCCCGCCGAATGGCGCAAGCCGCTGGCGTCAGGCATCCGCGCCGGGCAACTGATTCGCCCGCTCGACAGCGTCGGCTGTTACATTCCCGCCGGTCGATACCCCCTACCTTCAACGCTGCTGATGACAGCTATCCCCGCGCAGGTGGCCGGAGTGAAGCGCATCGTAATCTGCACGTCGCGCCCCGTGCCGGAGATTCTCGCGGTAGCGCACGAGTTGGGCATCAACGAAATCTATACCGTCGGCGGCGCGCAAGCGATTGCGGCGCTCGCCTACGGAACAAAAACCATCGCGCCGGTAGCCAAGGTCGTCGGCCCCGGCAGTGCGTATGTTACCGCCGCCAAGCGGCTGGTTTCGCGCGATGTCTCCATTGATTTTGTGGCTGGACCCACCGAAGTGCTTATCATCGCCGAGGGCAAGTCCTTCCCGGCGGAGTTTATCGCGGCGGACATGTTGGCGCAGGCCGAGCATGACGTCGACGCCGCCGCCATCGTGCTGGCCGACTCTCGTCCGCTGGCCGGCCGCCTGCTCAATGCACTTGCGGCTCAATTGAAAACGCTCCCCAGCGAGTCGCCTGCCGCCGCGTCTCTCCAGGCAAATGGCGCGATCATCATCGTTAAAAATCGTGGCGAAGCCATCGAGTTATCGAACCGTTTCGCGCCGGAACATCTATGCGTGCCACGCAACTTCCCGCTCGATAAGATTCAGAACGCAGGCAGCATTTTTGTCGGGCCATTCAGTCCGGAAGCGGCGGGCGATTACGCGTCGGGGCCGAATCACGTTTTGCCCACCAGCGGCATGGCGCGTCTGCGTGGCGGGCTTTCCGTGCTCGACTACTTGAAGGTCGTCACCGTCCAGCAGCTCGATCGTGCGGGCCTCAAGCGCATTACTCCGACTATCACCACCATCGCCCGCGCCGAAGGGTTGGAGGCTCACGCGCGCTCCGTGGAAATCCGTATGAAGACAAGTTCTATAACAAGGAAGAAATAGTTGCCATCATGCCAGTGAAGAAAAGTGCCACCTCATTGTTGAAGCCCCGCCGCGCCATTGCCCGCATGACGCCCTATCACCCGCCGTCCAGCGGGCGCAGCGGCAAGATGCGGCTCGACTTCAACGAGAACACCGTGGGTTGCTCCCCTCGCGTGACCGCGCGGCTGAAGAAACTCACTCCAGCCGCACTTGCCGCATATCCGGAATATGAAGAAGCCGTGCCTTCGCTCGCGCGTTTCTTTCGCGTTCGCGCCGATGAACTCACACTGACCAACGGCACTGATGAAGCGATTCAACTCATCATCAACACCTTCGTCGATCCCGGCGACCGCGTGCTGATCCTGCGCCCCAGCTACGCCATGTACCGCTTCTACGCGCAAATCATGGGCGGCATTGTTGATGAGATCGATTTCCGTCCTGACCTGAGTTTTCCTGCGTACGCCATCGTGAAGCATCTCGGGACTCCCGCCGGACGCCGCACGCGCGCCGTGCTGATCGCCAATCCCAATAATCCCACTGGCACCTCGGCATCTCCCGAGCAACTGCGCGCCATCCTGCGCGCCGCGCCGCAGGCTGCCGTGTTGGTGGATGAAGCCTACTTCGAGTTTTTTGGACAGACCGCCATCGGCTGGCTCGGCAAGTTTCCGAACCTGTTCGTCTCGCGGACTTTCTCGAAGGCCTTCGGGCTCGCTGCGCTGCGGGTGGGATGTTTGTTCTCGCAAGCGGAGAATATCGCCGCCGTCCGCAAGGGGCAGTCGCCATACAGCGTGAATGCTGTGGCGGTAATCGCCGCGCTCGAAGCGATCAAGGACCCCGGCTATGTGAAGAAGTACGTGGCCGAGATGTTCGCCTCGCGCAAGCTGCTCTGCGACGAGTTGAAGCGGCTTGGGCTGAGTTATGGATCAAGCGACGCGAACTTCGTGCTGATCGATTTTGGCGAGCAGCATCGCGCCATTCGCGACCTGCTGGCGGAACGCGGCATCCTGGTCCGCGACCGCGATTACGAAATCTCTGGCAACGTGCGCTTCACTGTCGGCACGCTCAAGCAGACGCGCACGTTGATTCGCGAGTTGCGCCGCGCTGTTCGCCGGCTCGTCTCTGAAGGCGGCGCGAAATGAGTAGCGGACGTTTGTTGATATTCGATATGGATGGCGTGTTGGTGGACGTGACCGATTCCTACCGTGCATCGATCATCACTTCCGTGAAAGAGATCTGCGGCGCGGAGATTACGCAGGCGGACATTCAGCGATACAAGAATCGTGGCAACTCCAACAACGACTGGGACCTGACTCTGGAAATCGCGCGCGAGCACGGCAGCAGCATTGGGCGCGACGAAGTGATCGCCATTTTTCAAAAGTTTTACCTTGGTGAAAACTGCTCGGGCATGATCTCGCGCGAGCGCTGGCTGCCACGGGTGGGACTGCTGGAGCGTCTTGCGGAAAAGTTTCGCTTTGCCCTGTTCACGGGGCGTGAGAGCTGGGAGGCGAAGTTTACACTCTCCAAGTTTGCTCCCACCATGCGCTTCGAGCCATTGATCGGCATGGCGGAAGTGTCGCGCGAGAAGCCCGACCCGGAGGGTATCTTCAAGATCATGAAAGAAGTCTCTCCTGCCGAGGTGTTTTATGTCGGCGACGTGATGGATGACTTCCGCGCCGCGCAGGCTGCCGAGGTTCCGTTCATCGGTGTCGTGAAATCCGGCAACGGACTAAGCGAAGAACTGGGACAATGGTTCCGCGACCAGGGCGCTCGCGCCGTAATTTCCGACATCAATGAACTGGAGCGTGTGCTGCCATGAGTCTTGTAAAAAGACCAGCCAAAACTAAATCCGCCGCCATCGGTTCGCGCGTCATTAAGCAACGAAGCGGTAAGCTGCGCGACGCGATGATCGAGCGCAACACCACCGAAACTCAGATTCGCGCTCATTTGACTATTGAAGGAAAGGGCCGCTACCAAATCTCCACCGGCATCCGGTTCTTTGACCACATGTTGGAGCTGTTTGCCCGCCACGGCGGCTTCGATCTTGATTTGCAGGCCACGGGTGATCTGGACATTGATCAGCACCATACCGTGGAAGACGTCGGCATTGTGCTGGGCGAGTGCGTGCGCGAGGCGCTGGGCGACAAGCGCGGCATCAATCGAGCCGGTTACTTCATCATGCCGCTGGACGAGGCTCTGGCTGTGGCTGCCGTGGATCTTTCCGGGCGACCGTACCTGGGCTTCAACGCGAAGTTCCCCCAGCGCGTTGTCGGCGATTTGCAGACCGAGCTGGTGGAAGATTTTTTTGGCGGTTTTGCCAATCAGGCGCGCGCCAATGTGCATCTGAAGTTGCTCGGTGCGCGTTCCACGCACCATGCGGTGGAGGCCATCTTTAAGACGTTTGCGCGCGCGCTGAAGATGGCGGCGTCCATGGACGAGCGCCTGAAATCCGAGATGCCCAGCACCAAGGGTTTGCTTTAGGGGTTTGCTCTAGTGTCTGCTGTAGAAGGAAATCGCAGGGCAGGGAACACGCATGATTACGGTGATTGATTACGGCGCGGGCAATCTGCGTTCGGTGGAGAACACGCTGAAATTTCTGAGCGTGCCGCACCGCGTGACTTCTTCCGCCGCGGATGTTGCCGCAGCCTCGGCCATCCTTCTCCCCGGCGTAGGCCACTTTGGGCAGATGATGCGCTCACTCGATCAGATGGCGGTCATCGGTGTGCTGCGCGACCGCATACGCGCGGGGATTCCGTACCTGGGAATCTGCCTGGGCATGCACGCGCTATTCGAGGGCAGCGACGAAGCGCCCGAATACGCGGGCCTCGGCATCTTCTCCGGCTCGGTTCGGCGATTTCCAGAGAACATGCCCGCCGGACTCAAAGTTCCGCACATGGGGTGGAATCAGCTGCACCTCGCTCCAACCAGTCGACTCTTTGCCGGTATGACTCCTCAGCCCTTCGTTTACTTTGCGCACTCCTATTACTTGCCGCAGGAGCTCGCTTCCTCCTCTCCCGCCGTTGGGCAGCCGCTGGCCGCGGCGGTAGCCGACTACGGCGGCGAGTTCATTGCCGCGCTTGAATCCGGCAACGTATTTGGCACACAGTTTCATCCGGAAAAGTCCGGCAACCTGGGGTTGCACGTAGTGAGCAATTTCGCCGAGCTGTGTGCGCAATTGTCCGGGGCGGTCAGCGCAAGAGGTTTACATGCTGGCTAAACGAGTGATTGCGTGTCTGGACGTGAAGGATGGCCGCGTCGTGAAGGGTATCAATTTTCTTGAGCTGCGCGACGCGGGCGATCCTGCTGAATTGGCCTCGGCCTATAATCTCGAAGGCGTGGATGAAGTTGTCTTCCTCGACATTACCGCCTCGCATGAGCGCCGCAAGTTGATTGCCGAGACCGTTGCCCGCACCGCGCAGAAAGTTTTTATTCCGCTATCCGTGGGTGGTGGGATTCGGTCGGTAGCGGACGCGCGTGCCATTCTCACTTCGGGAGCGGATAAGGTGTCAGTAAATACCGCCGCCGTGGAGCGGCCCGCGCTGATCACCGAGTTGTCCGAGGAGTTCGGTGCGCAAGCGGTGATATTAGCCATTGACGCTCGCCGCGAGTGTGAGCGGCCCGTGGAGCTGCAATCGAGTACCAGCGGCTGGCGCGTATTCACCTACGGAGGTCGCAGGCCCGTGGAGTTATCTGCGATCGAGTGGGCCGCTCAGGGCGAACAGTTGGGCGCTGGAGAGATACTGCTGACTTCCATGGATTGCGACGGCACGGAAGCGGGTTTTGACTGCGAATTAACGAGCGCCGTTTCCCGCGCTGTTAGGATTCCGGTGATTGCCTCGGGCGGAGCGGGATCAGCGGAGCATTTTGCCGACGTGCTATCGCGCGGCGAGGCCGACGCCGCGTTAGCCGCGTCGATCTTCCACTATGGCAAGGTTCGCGTCAGCGATCTCAAGAATCATCTGAAGTCGCGCGGAATTCCCGTGCGATTGTAGTTTCCTAGACCAATTAACCGAGGAGTTTTCAGCAATGCCGGACGAGAGTATCACCGCCGATGAATTTCGCAAGCGCCTGGCGCAATTGTGCACCACGGGACGGTCGAGCGATCTGCCGCGCAAGCCGCGCGACCGCTCGATAGTCTTGAAGTCTATCGCCCTGACGCTGGAGCCGGGTCGTGTGTACTCCGAGCTGGACTTGAAGACAGCGCTTACAGCATGGAGCGGTGCGGTGGGAAATACGATGCAGGTGGATCACGCTGCACTGCGTCGCAATTTGATCGACGAGAAATATCTGAGCCGCTCGGCGGATGGCCGGATGTATGAGTTGATCGCGGAGGCGAATGCCGTGCTGTTCGCCCCGGAGATTAGCTCCATCGACCCGTCCGCAGTGGTAAACGACGCCATTCTTGAGGCTGCCGCCAAGCGCGAAGCGTTTCGCAATAAGCAGCCTTGAGCAACGCGACGCCTTGAGCAATATGACGCCTCAAACAGAAGGACACCTTGAGCGATGGGATGTGGGTGAGGCAATCATGAGCGCTGCTGAGTCGTCACCAGATGGGAATGCAGCGGCGCCGCGAATGAAGAACGATATGGGCGCGCGGTTCCATGCCTGGCTGATGTCGCACGCCGGGCCAAGATATGATGCGTTCACGGCGGAACGCAAGCGCGCGCTGCTCGGCGGCCTGCGCGGGAACATACTGGAGATAGGGCCGGGCACAGGCCCGAACCTGCGGTACTACTCGCGCGGCAATAGCTGGATTGGCGTCGAGCCCAACGCCCACATGGATCGCCATCTTGCGCGGGCGATCACGGATGCCGGCGTAGCGGCTGTTATTCGCCATGGATACGCGGAGCGATTGCCCGTCGAAGATGCGAGCCAGGATGCAGTTGTCAGCACGCTGGTTTTGTGCTCGGTGGTCAGTCCGGAACAGGTGTTAAACGAAATACGCCGGGTGCTGAAGCCGGGCGGGCAGTTCGTGTTTCTGGAGCATGTTGCCGCCCCGCTGGGCACACGATTGCGCAAGGTTCAGCGATGGTTGCGACCGATCGAAATGTGGATCGGTAACGGATGCCACCCCGACCGCGAAACTTGGCAGGCCATTGAGGCCGCCGGATTCGCGCGTGTGGAGATCGAGCATTTTCGCCTGCCACTTGCTCATGTGGCGCCGCAGATCGCGGGCCGGGCCATTAAATAAGTTGGTAATTTT
>CAMBEY010000013.1 GCA_945865705.1 Candidatus Sulfopaludibacter sp. SbA3 | reverse complement strand
ACTCGTTTTGGATCCATGTTTTTCATCGATACCAGGCTATCTACTCCACGACCTCGTCGATTATCAAATGTAGGAAGCACCTTCATTCTAGGAACCGGCTGGAGCGGCTGTCAAGGAATGATCGAAAAGTGTTTCTGTTGCCAGCACCGCTGGGGGCGACATGCAACACTCACTCAGTTTAGACCGGTTTCCGCGAAGGTGTATCCCGCCCTTTGATGTCCCTGGATGTTGTTTTTCATTGGGTTGAGTATTAACCCCCGAGTTTCGCGGGATACATCTCAAGTGGAACAGGTCTAGTAGATGCGGATTTTCCTGAAATGGATTCCCACGGAGCCAATCGGTATCCAGTCGTCACCCAATAGACAGTGGCTACGCTGAACTGCTTTCCAGCCATTTAAGAACAGTCGGGAATGGTCCTGTTGGTGGATCGATTACAAGGCGGACAGTTCGTCGAGCAGGGCGCGCTCTTCACTGTTGAACTGGCTCTGGTATTCGTCGCTGGCAACGCGTGCCCCGCGTTTATCGTCGGACATGCCGCGGAGGTTGCGGAACTCATCGAGCACGGCCATGCGCCGTTCCGGAGAGAGCGTGCGCCAATGTTTCTCGTAAATCTCCCGCGCCTTGCGCTGCTGATCGGGGCGCATGTTTCTAAACACGGAGAGCCGGCGGTCCAATGCCCTGCGCTGATCAAGGGGCATTTCCAGCAGCATCCGCAGCCGCTCTCGCAGCTCGGCTTGACGTTCGGGCGTGAGTTCCTGGAAGCGGCGGTTATTTTCAAGGACGCGCTCGCGATCCTTTGGCTTCATGTTGCGCAGCCGCTCCAACATGCGCGGTGGAAGCGGCGGGCGCGCGACGGGACGCCCGTTGGGACCATTATTGTTTCGGCCAGCCGGTCCACGAGGTTCGCGTTGGCCCCCGCCCCGGCGTTCGCCTGCACGAGAGCTGGGAGGCTCAGCTTGCCAGAAAGCCATCCACAGCGGCTCCGCCTGATCTGAAAGCTGATCCGAAAAGTAGGTGAACACAGTCAGGCCATCAGCAGTCGGCAGCTCAGTTTGCGACTTAGGCTGAGCCGCAAAGAGAGGAGCCCCGAGGGAGACAGCGAGGAGGGCAATGACAATCGCATTGGAATTCAGCCGCAGGGTCATGGCGTTGAGCCTTTCATTTCCTGCAATACCTCATCCTGCAAAACCTCGAAATTGCGGAGCATCTCCCAGTCCTCGAGGACCGGCAAATCCTGGTACAGGGCGATATCTTCATAGCTGTCAAGTATAGCGACCACGGGACCGCCTGTTTGCCCTGAATCATCCAGCGCGGTTGATCCCGGGAAATAGCGAACCACGGAAAATGCCGCGATCATCACAACGGCTAGAGCGCTGGACAGCGCAGGGCGGGCAAGCGGAGCGAGAAAGGCTGCCGCAAAACGGCTCCACCATGATGCTACGGGGGATGTTGCGGAGGAAGTTGCGGGGGATATTGTCGCAGGCTCCTGCGAACGAATGCGCTGCAGCACCATCTGGTCAAATGAGGCGGAGGGCTGAATGGTGGGCCATGAATCGAGCAGGAGGCCTACGTGGCTCACGTCGCCGGAAAATTCGCGCAAGCGGGCAGCGCAAGGGACGCATACGGAGAGGTGAGTCTCCAGCGAGGTGCGGGCGCCGGCAGCCAGCGTGCCATCTACATAGTCGATGGCCAGATTTTCAAGGTCAACGCATTTCATAATCATTTCCCTCCCACCAGATGAGCCAGCCGCACTCGCAAGGCCTCGTATGCGCGAAACAGGAGCGACTTGACCGCCGATTCCGAGCAACCGAGCGCCGCGGCGATCTGTCGGTAATCAAGCTCCTGATACTTATGCAGGATCACTGCGGTCCGCTGATTCTCCGGCAACTCCGCCACGGCTCTGCGCACTTCCCAACCAAGAGAGCCGGCGACAAGCTGCTCCTCCGCGGTCGGCTCGGGTGAGCGCAGGCTTCGCGATACAGCGTTCTCCGAATCGTCCAGTGACTCCATGTTCCGGGCACGACGACCATCGCGCAGATAATTGAGCGCGACGTTGGTGGCGATGCAGTACAGCCAGGTGGTGAACTTGGCGCTGACGGCGTAACTTTCCCGGGCACGATAGACACGAAGGAACACATCCTGCGAAAGTTCCTCGGCGATGGCGGCGTTGTGAACCATACGATACAGAAAGCTCACAATTGGATCGCGGTGCCGGGACAGCAGTCCGGCGAAGGAGGTTTCGTCTCCCGATTTTACCCGCAGCATCAACTCGGTGTCGTTGAGTGGTTCTCCGACAACAAGTTTCGCGACAGTCCCAGTTTTCGCCACGGCGCTGACCGCGCCCACTGCCACAGCTTCCATACAATGTATTAAACCCTATTCCTGACAGTAAGTTTCGAATCTTTTTGCTAGTTTTGTGTCGCGAGAGTAACGATGGATCGCAATGCCAGGGATGTCCTGATGGAGACGCGAAGGTATGCGAACCTGCTCGGCCGGATTCCTGCAACTTATTGGTAATACGGTTGTTGCGTCTATCGGCTTTGCGCCTGAATTTCCGCCAGGATGGTGTCCAGGCGTTTTAGCGACGCGGTGGCCCCTCCAAATCGTGACGCCAGATAGAGGTCTGTAAATCGATCCACAGGAGTACGAAGAGGGTCTGCCAGAGATGTGGCGAACTCGCTTGCCGTTTGATGCGGAGATTTAGTCGATCCCCGTTCGGCCAAAGTTTGGAGCAGGCTCAAATAGACTAGTGTGGCATCCTCCGGTCTGGATTCCCCCAGCCGGGCGCGCCGACGCATGGACCAGTGCCGCCACATCCGAACGATGGACTCGCGACCAAACAGCATTGTCCAGGCCGCCGCAAGAATTGATGCGACGACCAGCAGCCATCCGACCGGTGTCGCTCCTTGTTCAGCCTTGCCACGCAGAAAAGCAAGCAGTTTCTTGTACTGATCGTTGAAATACTCCCGGGAATCCCGCCGAGCGCCGCGCGAAGTGCGGTCAATCTGGCGAGCTAAGGTGGCCTGATGCACGAAATCGTAGTTGATCACCCACTCCTCCCAGAATGTTCGGAAGGCATCCATGTAGAGCGTGAGTCGCCCCAGCGTGGGCACTTCGGAAGTCCTTCCTGCTGCGGGAGTGGGATCGAAACTGATCCAGCCATAAGTGGGGAAATAAACTTCCACCCAGCTATGCGCATCGCTGGCCCGGACCGTGTAATGATCGGATACATCATTGTAACTGCCTTGCAGAAAGCCATTTACCAGACGCGTGGGTATGCCCTGCGAGCGCAGCATCACGGCCATGGCGGAAGCGAAGAACTCGCAGTGTCCGGCTCGGGATTCGAACAGGAAATAAGCGATTGGATCGTGCGGCGTCGCGGTGGGCAGGTTCAGCGTGTATCCATATTGGGATTGCAGATACTTTTCGACAGCATTGGCTTTATCAAAATTATTTTCGGATGAGGCGGTAACTGTGGCTGCCAGCTCACGCACGCGCGGATCCGTTTCAGGTAACTGTAAAAATGATGCAGTGATTTCCGCGGGATACATCGATAGAGATTGGGCGCGCAGCATATCTGCGGTGGGCTGCGCAATATCAGAGATAGCCGAGTACCGCGTAATGGCGCCGGGATTGGGCGGCATATAAATAGTGCCGGATTCATCCTGCCGCAAAACTCTGAACGTGCCACTCACTTCGAGTGTCTGGGGAACGAGAAAAATCACATCCGTTGAAAGCGGCTGCAATTTGATGGTGTAATCCAGCCGCTGAGGCGGCAGCCCAGGATGCGCAAGTTCACGACGAAACGTGAAAATACGGTTGCCAGGAATGGCCTTGGCGGCGTCGGAGGGATTGGACCACCGCTTTCCGTCAAAATTGCTCAATCCCACGCCACGCCATTTAACGCTTTGGAACGGATTCAGACCCGGCGCGCTGACATGCATCACGACATCGGAAGACTGCTTGATCCTGCCGATCTGTCCGAGTTCGACCTCATCGGAAAATCCGGTCATACGGTCGCCGGGGCGGGCCAGGGAACTGAAGTATCCGCGGCGGGCGCGAGGCAGGACGAAGAAGAGCGCTACCGAAAGCAGCGTGACCCCAAAACAGATCAACGCCGCGGTAGATCCCAGCGCGGTGCCTAGTCTAACTTCGGTGGCCGTCAGCGGAGGCGTCGTTATGCGGTCCCGGGCGCGCTTGATCTCAAAACTGGTGAAGGTGCAAATCGCCAGAAATACAAATACGCAAAAAAGCACCAGGAACGAAGTCTGGATGGTCAGTGTGGATGCCGCCAACATCTGGGCAAAGGCCAGAGCCGATAGATAGACGTAGTCGCGCGTCTGACGGGCGGAGAACAACTTAACGGCGGCCAGAAAGAATAACAAGTGAATCGTGGCCAGCAGCACGCGTTCAAATATATTGATGGCTCCGGCTTCCAGCACGACGATATCAAACAGGAAAAATGGGATGTAAATGATCGCCAGAGTCTTGACGAGACTGGGTGAAAAATCCCAACAACGTCGGCGAGCGAGCATGATGGCCCGGATGGCAAGAGGGACCGCCATGACCGTTGTGGTGAAGGAGTCCAACTGGCCCGTGAAGGTCAGTGTCAGGAATCCGGTGGCCAGCAGGCTGAAAAGGGAAATCGTGAAGAAACGGTCAATCGGGTCCGCGTCGGCCTGAAGCGAGACCAGCGGAGAATAAGATTGCGGATGAGCGGATTGTGCGATTGTGTGAGCCATTCAGGATTCCATAAGCTTTCTTGGAATGATGAGTCGATGCGCTAGCTGGATCGGGGAATCATTCCCCTGCTATATTCATACACACAATTCTTGCCGCTGCGCTTGGCGCTGTAAAGGGCCTGGTCGCTGGATTCAAGCAGATCCTGAAAGCTCGGGAAATCCTGCAGCTCGGTGCTGGAAACTCCGATGCTGACGGAAGCGAGAGTCCGGTGGCGGCCCTGGACATAGGCTCCATCGGAGACGGCGGTGCGCAGACGTTCAGCAAGCACCAAGCCGGTTTCGGTGTCAGTATTGGGAGCAAGCAGAACAAACTCCTCGCCGCCATAGCGGGCCAGGATGTCCACGCGGCGCGTGCGCGATTTCAGTCGGGCCGCTGTTTCCTTCAGTACGTAATCGCCCAGCAAGTGTCCGAAGGTGTCATTGACCTCTTTGAAATTATCGAGATCGAGCATCATCAGTGTCGCTGGTTTCTTGTAACGCCGGTATTCTTCCCAAATGTGTTGAGCCACCTGGAAGAAATAGTAGCGATTGTAAAGTCCGGTCATTTGATCGGTCGCCGCCAATTGCTCCAGCCGCGCGTTGGCATCCGACAACTCTTTCTGCTTGCGCTCGAGCTCCAGGTTCAGATTGATGATTTCAAGCAGGGAGGCCAGGTCCGCGGACCGTTCCCGGGCGATTCCGCCGATTACCTGTTGTCCAAATATTTTTTCCGATAGCGGGAAAAACGTGTAGTTCAGCGTAGTTATTTTTCCATCGGGAGTAAGATGATGCAATTCGGTATGGCGGCTGCCTTGGAGCAAGAAATCCTGGAGATCCCGAATGCGGATCACGGAAACCTCATCTAATATGTCGAGCAGGCTACTGCCTTCCGCTTTCGTTTCCGGGCAGAAGCGTGCCTCAAAACTAGGACTGGCGTAGAGGATTCTCCACTGCGTATCGAAGATGATGGCGTAGTCGGGACAGTTCTTGAAAAACTCAAGCGACGAAGGGGCTTGCATGGACTCTGTCGTTTGTGGGTCAGGCATAACAACCATTCGCCGAGCAATCCTCTGACTGTAAAAATACGCTCCGTATCAGCCAGCCTTCGCAAACAACTTCAGCGGGCACGGAGTGGAAGTTTCTACTGCGCTTTTTCTGTTGCGAACTTCCGCTCCAGTTGCGCGAATACCTCGATTTGCAGATCATCATCCGGCCGGCTGATGAAGTCAATCCAGCCAAACTTAAGCAGTATGGGCCGGTCCTCAATCTGCGCCACTACACCGAGGAACTCGCGTGTCGAATCGACGAAGACAGTAATAAACTGCATCTCAGAATTAAACTTCTTGAGGATGGGAACCAATCGACCGCGAACCCGGTCCAGCCGTTCGGAACTTAATTGCATTCATGCCACCTTAGAGATAAGTTCTTATGCGGCGCCTATTTGGGAAAAAGATCAATAACTGCCAGACTAATATAGGGTTAGATACACAAGCCCCACGGATAAAATTCTAGCACACAATGTAATCGCAGTTGCATAGATCAATTCCCCGGAGATAGATTAGGTAATGCGGTGCCAGTGCCTTCCCGCGCCATCGCCGCGCAACGCCATATTCACAAATTGACACAAGTCGGATGTCACTGGAACTCGAATGATTCCACTGTGGGACAATGTGCCCCGAAAACGATTTCCCCTGGTTACCCTGGCGGTCATCGTGGCCAACTGCGCGGTATTCTTACGCGAAATAACCGTGCCGGCCGAGCAAGCTGGGATGGTAATCCAAACTTTCGCGCTTATCCCTGCCCGTACCGTCGGGTATCTTGTTGGCGAGCCGGGCAGCTTCAACACATCCATCCTGACACTGCTGACATCCATGTTCATGCATGGCGGGTGGATGCATCTCATCGGCAATATGTGGTTCCTGTGGATCTACGGCGATAACGTGGAAGATCGCATTGGATATGGGCGATACCTTTTGCTGTATCTCGCCGGCGGACTGGCCGGTGGCGCGGCTCACGTTTATTTTCAACCCGATTCCGCAGTGCCCACGCTCGGCGCCAGCGGCGCGATTGCTGCCGTGATGGGAGCCTATCTAATTACTTTTCCCAAGGCGCGGATATTTACGCTGGTGCCACTATTAATCTTCCTGGTTCGCTGGGAGCTTCCCGCTTATGTCATTTTGATTTACTGGTTGGTGCTGCAGACGTTCAGCGGCGTCGCCTCACTTGCTGCCGCAGACTCTTCCATGCAGGGCGGGGTAGCATGGATGGCGCACGTGGGTGGCTTTCTGGCGGGCATCCCGCTGATGTTGCTGCTACGCAGTCAACGCAGGTCTGGCCGCTAAACGGCGTAACTCATTTCCCAATTTTGGTCTCTAATTTTGGCAGGCGAGCGGAAATCAGCGATGGCAATCAACCGGTTGTTACAATGGATGGGATGGAAGAAGCGATCTGCGCCGCACACGCCGGAAGTAATTCTCTACACGCGGCGTACTTGCCACCTCTGCGAGGAAGCCAAGGACTTGCTCAAAGAATTACAGCGTGAGGAGAAGTTTGTATTTGAGGAGGTCGATATAGATGGGGACCCCGAACTCCGACTGCGCTTCAACGACGACGTGCCTGTGATTTACGTTCACGGACGAAAATCTTTCAAGCACCGGATTGATCCGCGGACATTTCTGAAGAGCCTGCGTGCGGGCCGCAACGGATAGTTGGGACGAGCGGGCCTACATGCTGCTTTCGTCCTGAGTATAGGTGTAGCCGGGCAGAGTGGAGAGGTCGCTCTGCTTTTCCACTTTCACGCGCAGAACCTGCTCGCCTTTGGTGTTGCGCAGCATGGCATAGGTGGCGAACGCTTCGCTGTAGAGCTTCGTTACCAGATAGGTGTCCCCTGTATCGTTTTTTCGCCACACCTGGCCCAATAGAATTTTCTTGACCGCCACACGACCTCCGTTGCTTCGCGGTCCAAATCTTAAACTACATCAGATTTGAACGAACTCAATTAATGTACCATAACCCGAACTTGCGGGCCTTTCGCTTCGTTGATGAAAAGCGGAGAGTCGGTGCCTCATACTGCTGAGAATGCATTTATTATTTCTAAGCGCATGAGGAGTCTGCGATGAATCGTATTCCATTGGCGATGTTGTTGGTGTTGCTCGCGGCTTGGTTGGGCGGAGACTCCGTTAGCATGGCGCAGACGCCGGCTCAGGTCGAAGTAGCGGGCCCCATTCAGGATAATGGCTTCTTGGTGGAAGAGGCCTATAACCAGGAGGAGGGCATCGTTCAACATGCCAGCCTGCTGAACTATTTCAAAGACAGCAAGGATTGGAATTATGGATTTACCCAGGAGTGGCCCCTGCCGTTCGATTGGCGCCACCAGTTCAGCTACGCGCTCTCGGCTGTCAGGCCCGGCGCGTTTTCAGATGATGCCCCTGGCTTCGGCGATGTGGCGCTCAACTACCGTTACCAGCTAGTGGGCAGCGGGAAAGACCGTGTCGCCGTCGCCCCGCGATTCTCCCTCTTCCTGCCTGCGGGCGATTCCAAGCAGGGCAGGGGATTAGGCGCCACGGGCTATCAAGTGAATCTGCCGGTCAGCATCCAGCACAACAAATGGATTGTCTCGCACTGGAATGTCGGCGGGACGCTGGTTCCCAATGCCAAGAATTTGGCGGGCGATCAGGCCCAAACAACCGGGTTCAACTTTGGGAAAAGTCTCATCCTGCTGGCGCATCCAAACCTGAATTTAATGCTGGAAACGATTTGGACAGGGCAGCAAGCCGTTGCCGGTCCGGACAGAATTGATTCCAGCCATTCGCTGTTCATCAGTCCCGGCGTGCGCTGGGCGCATAATTTCGAGAGCGGATTGCAGATCGTTCCCGGCGTGGCCCTGGCCTTTGGACGCGGCCCCAGCAAGGGTGAGGAAATCCTGGTGTTCTACCTGAGCTTCGAGCATCCCTTCAGAAGCGCGGACTGATTCAGAAGCGCGCATTTATCCATTTTTGCAGATAATCAAAGAAATTCTTCACCGTGTTGGAATACTGGCCGGGCGTGGATTCGCATTCCGCGCAGGGCGTGATGCCGTGCGTGGCTCCCTCAATAATCACGAAATCCTTGTCTTTGCTGGCCGCCATCTCGTAGTGAATCTCGTTATCGCGGATGAAATAGTGTCCGCCCATCGCGGTGATCAGCACCGGCACCGAAATCTGCCGAATGGCGCAAGGTACCGAGTTGTTGCTCGAGCACCAGTCGATGCCGTCCATGGCGTCTGTCGAGCGCACGGCGTTCGCGCCCAGGAATGACCGAATCGTCAGCAGCCGCGTGCCGCCCTGGAACGAGACATTCGATTCCCGCATTCCTTTGGTCTGTTTCCGCACGCTCTCCACGATCTGTGTGGAAATGGTGCCATCGTTCTTCAAGAGCTTTTGCGGTTTGACCGTCGCGTGGTGAATGCTGGAGTCCATCTCCATCAGCCGCGCTCCGATTCCGCGCACCACCAGGAAAGCATCATCATCAGGGTAGATGTCCTTGCCGGCCTTCATTTGTTTCCGGCGTTCCAAAGCCGTTGCGATCAAACGGTTCATCCGGTCGGCCTGTGCTTTGAAATACTTTTTCCGGAACGCTTCCGAGTAAGTGGCCGAGCCGTCGGGACGATATCCATTCTGAGGATTGAAAGGATCAAGGTCGGGATTGATCCTCGTGGGGTCTTTATCGTCAAGCAGCGCGGGGTTCAGGCTGCGCACAGCGTTGGCTGGGTTCGACGGGTGGGCATCGACGAAGATCATGCCATCTGCTTTGGGCAGTCCCGTCAGATTATTCCCGCACTCGAGTAATTTGTTCGGTCCCTGGCAATAGGACGGCCCCTTTTCCGCGACAGCCTGATAGAAGCTCATCGACGATCCGCCGCCGCTATGTCCGAACAGAACAATCTTGGTGATGCCCGGCTGCTTCTTCAGGAATTCGACGCCCTCCTTAATATCGAGCGGAATCTCCTCCCAATCCACGGCGGCCTCATTGTTGTCCGAGCGCGTGTTCAAGCCCAGCACCATGAATCCCCGTTTGGCCAGCTCCCGAGTGCCCAGGTGTCCCAAAAAGTTGGAGGTCCGGTGCGTGAGCACCACGCCCACATGAGGTGCCGGCCCCGAGTCCGGTTTATACAGCGCCCCCTTCGCCGCGCCGCGAAACTGAATGTATTGCGGATTGCTCTGGCTCCACGCTAGCGGCGCACCAGCAAGAATCGTGAATATCGCCGCCAGCAGCGAAAGCTTGCGGAGCCTATCCTGGGAACGAGTCTTCATGGGCACCTCAAATGTATGCAAAATAAATTCCGACCACGCTGGACCACGCTGGGCCACGCTGGGAATGATACCAGAACAAATGGTGCAATGGAGTCTCCTCTCTATTTTTAATCGGAGAAATCTGCGCAATCTGCGGATCAGCCTTACGGTTTTCGCGCGGCAATCAGTAAGCGATCGAGATGAGCCTGCAGGCAAGTGGCTTCAAAGCCCGCCGCCGACAACCATTCCATTTGCTCGGCCAGCGTGGCCGGGGCATGGCCTTTGGCGCGCTCGTGCTGGAGATGTTCATCGAAATTGCGCCCGGTGCGCCAGACGGGGTCGTGCTCCAGAGCATTCCAGGCCGCCCGGCAAGCATCGATTTCGGCATCGGCAAACGACCGCTTATCGACGATCAAAAAGTGCCCGCCTTTTTCGATCCGGTTGTACACCCAACTGTAAACCTGGCGCTGCGCGGCCTGTGGCAAGTGGTGCAGCACCTGCACGGAGAGAGCTATTTGATAGTCCCCGGAGGGCATTTCAAGTGAATCGAGTTTCGTCAAATCATGTTGGATCGCCTGATACTGACTGCTCCACGGCCGCAACCGCTCGCGTGCCAGATCGATCATCGCGGCGGAAGAATCCACGCCCACTATGCGCACATCGCCACGCTGCTGGAATATTCGTTCCTCCACTCGGCCCGAGCCGAAACCGAGATCAACGATCCATTTGCCCGGCTGATAGAGATCACTCACCATGCCCACCAGCATTTTCACCTGCAAGGCCCGCGAAGGATTGGCGTCGGCGATGCAGCGGTCCCAATTGGCGGTGAATTCCGGTTCGTGCCAGCGCTCTGCCATGATTGCAGTCCCTTTTCGTATTCTGATCGGGCGTTACGAGATGGTTGTTCTTTCAACAATCCCTAATCTACAAGATTTACCGGATTCCCTCTGCCAAAGGTGTTGATATTCTCCGCCGTAGTGGACAGGATGCGCAGCAGCGCCTCGTGGCTGTTGAAGGCATTATGCGGAGTGAACACTACATTCGCCCTGTGCAGCAGAATGTGATCCTGAACAATGGTCCGCAGCACTTCCGCCGTCTGTTCGGAGCGTAGCAATTCCTGCTCTTTTTCCATGTACTGCTCGCCCTCCAGCACATCGAGGCCGGCGCCCGCCAGCGTGCCGTCATCGAGCGCCTGAAGCAATGCCGCCGTGTCCACCAGCCCGCCGCGCGCCGTGTTGATCAACAACGCGCCCTTGCGCGCCATGCGCAACCGCTCGGCGTTCAGGAAGTGATGCGTGGCCGTGCTGTACGGCAGGTGCAATGAGATGATGTCGGACTGCGCCAGCAGCTCCTCCACCGGGACGTAGCGAAAGTTCAGCAGCTCGGCAAGGAAATGATCCTGCCGCGCGTCCGCTGCCAGAACATTCATGCCGAATCCTCGGGCAATTTTGATGACATGCATCCCAATGCGTCCGGCTCCGATGACACCCAGCGTGCGCCCCTTCAGATCAAACCCCACCAACCCTTCGCGCGAAAAATTGCCCTGCGCAACGCGGACGTATGACTTGTGAATGTGGCGAGAAAGGGAAAGGATCAGCGCAAACGTATGCTCCGCCACAGTGTTCTCGCCGTAGGCGGGCACATTGCATACGAGCACGCCCCGCTCGCGGCAGGCGGCCAGATCAATGTGATCGAAGCCGGTCGAGCGGGTGGCCACCAGTTTCAGTTGCGGGAACTTGTCGAGTATC
The DNA here is from genome assembly GCA_945865705.1 of Candidatus Sulfopaludibacter sp. SbA3. Classification (GTDB taxonomy): domain Bacteria; phylum Acidobacteriota; class Terriglobia; order 2-12-FULL-54-10; family 2-12-FULL-54-10; genus SHUM01. The sequence continues at coordinate 11,050 of CAMBEY010000013.1, read as the reverse complement.
GCGCGGTCTACACGTGAATAAATGAAGACGGAAATGGCTTCCGAATCTTGATAGGGACTTAGGTCGGTCTCCTGGATTTTCTGTGGCGTGAAACTGGAAGTGTGTCCCGCCAGCATTTTCTCAAGGGCAGGGACTTCCCCATCATGAGTTTCAAAAAATGCAATTCGCACCGGACCTCCCGCTGGACGGGATCACGAATCCCGTCAGATTGGAAAGGGGCAACATCATGAACTATTATGCCCGTGTTTTCTTGCTGCTGCGCACTGGGTGAGCCTAGGTGCGAGGGGTTTTTACAAAACTTTCGGCGAGCAATTCCTTGCAGCGAGCCAATGCAGCGGGGAACTCCGGCAGATAGTTTTCCGGGCCGATGGCCGCCAGCACCCCGGCCCGCTCCAGCTTGTAAGTTACCGTTTCATTCGCTTCGCACAACAAAACTCTCACGCCGCGCTTGCTCAACTTGACCGCGACTTCTTCCAGCGTCTGGAGTCCGGTGATATCCACGAACGGCACGCGATGCAATCGCAGGATCACCATGCGCGGGTCCGTATGCGTTTGCGCCAGAGCCTGCTCGAAGTTTTCCACGGCGCCGAAGAAGAACGGTCCTTCGATGGAATACACCAGCACGCCTTTGGGGAGGTCTTTCAGCCCCTTGTACACGGCCTCCATGCTGTCGATATATTGATCGCCAAGTTGCTGGACTTCCACCGACGACGACATGCGCCGCAGGAAATGCAGCGTGGCCAGAATCACGCCAATATTGACCGCGACCACCAGATCGGCGAAGACAGTCAGCAGGAAAGTGATGAGCAGGATGGCCACGTCCGAGCGCGGCGCGCGGCGGATCATACTCTCAAAATGGCGGACATCGCTCATGTTGTAAGCCACCACAAACAGGATCGCCGCCAGCGCCGCCAGCGGGATGTTGCTCGCAAGCGGCGCCATGAACAGGATGATGATGACCAGCGTGACCGAGTGAACGATTCCGGAAAGTGGCCCCGTGCCGCCGCTGCGGATGTTGATGGCCGTGCGCGCGATGGCTCCGGTGGCCGCGAATCCGCCGAACAAGGGCGCGGCGATGTTGGCCACTCCCTGCCCCACCAACTCTTGATTGGAATCGTGCCGTGTCCCGGCCATGCCATCGACCACTACCGCCGACAGCAACGATTCGATCGCCCCGAGCATGGCGATGGTGAAGGCCGGCCCTGTCAGCAGCAATATTCTGCTGAGTGATATTTCGGGGAAAGTAAGTCCCGGCAGGCCGCGCGGAATTTCACCGAAGACACTTTTAATTGTCGCCACGCCGGGAAGAGCAAAATAAGACTGAATGATGGTGGCGACCGCCAGCGCCAGCAGCGGACCAGGTATGCGTCGCAGCAGGGGCGCATAGGACGGCAGGATGACCAGACATAGGCTCAGCGCCGCCAGCGCCGTGGTCGCGCCGTGAAACTCCGGCAGGACTACGATCAGGTTCCAGAGTTTCTGGTGAAAATGTTCGCCGCCCACCTTGGGCAATCCGAAGAAGTCACCCCACTGTCCAACCCAAATAATAATGGCGATGCCCGCGGTGAAGCCCACGATGACCGGATCGGGAATATAGCGAATCACCGCGCCCAGCTTGGTGATGCCCATGATCAGCAGGATCACGCCGGCCATGATGGTGGCGATCTGCAACCCGTCAATGCCGTGCTGCGCTGTGATGCCGGATAGAATGACGATGAACGCGCCGGTGGGCCCGGTGATCTGGAGGCGGCTGCCGCCAAACATCGACGCCATCAACCCAGCCACGATGGAGGTATAAAGCCCCTGCTCCGGCTTGGCCCCCGAGGCAATCGCAAAAGCCATCCCCAGCGGCAGCGCGACCACGCCGACAATGGCGCCGGAGATGATGTTGGGTAGCCAGTGTTCGCGCCGGAACAGTCCAGCGCGGCGAGCTTCAAGAAGAGCAATCATCTAATTGACAGTTAAATCGGTGAAGCTAAGAGACAGAACGAAACGGATTGAAGGTTTCCACTCCCAGCGTCGCGAAATCCTTCACATTGCGGGTGGCGATTTGCAAGCCATGGACGAGCGCGGTAGCGGCGATCATAGCATCTTCGGCCAAATGATGTGGACGGCCCTCCATCAGTTTTGCCCATTGGCGTAAGCAGGGTGCGTTCATCGGCAGGATATTTGCGGATTGCTCCAGTTGGTCGGCCCACTGTTCGATTTCCTCCGCTTTTGCCGGATCGTTCTCTTTGGTTCTTTCGATTTCCCGCTGTATCTCTCCCAGAGTAAAGGCAGAGAGGAATATTTGGTCCAACTGCAAGCCGCTGACCCAGTTCACCACGCCGCCATGTGGACGAGGCTTGTGCAGCTCGGAAACCACGTTCGTGTCCAACAGGTAGCGGGTCATGAGAATTTAACGGGCGGACGGAGCTTCCAGCCGCCCCGTGGCGGAATCAGATTCTCAAACACGGGTTGCGGGCCAAGCAGCAGCTCCTTGAGGTTTGGCCGAGCCACCTGCCGCATCCGCCGCCACTCCGTGATCGGAACCAGCACCGCCGTCTCGACTCCCCGGCGCGTCACCATCTGCGGCCCCTTCTTGAGGGTGGCGTCGAGAAGCTCGCTGAAGCGCGCCTTGGCGTCCTGTACCTGCCATGAATTCATATTCACACCGCTCCCTTCAGGAAGACATTATACAGACTAGTCATCTGACTAGTCAATAAGTTGAGCCGCGCCAGATTCGCCTCCTGATGGTGAAAGGCAAGACGCTTGCAGAGATGCACGCATCGGCATATTATTGTATGACATAAGTATGACTTCATGGTGGAGGCGGCGATGCGCACGACGGTGGTATTGAAGGACTCCCTGGTGGCCGGGGCCAAGAAGTATTCGGAGGAAAAGACCTTGAGCGGTCTGCTGAACGCTTGCCTGGCCAGTTGGGTTCGCCAGCACAGCGGCAAGGAGTTGGAGGCGCGGCTGGCGCGCGAGTATCGCGAGGGCGGCGCCGAGTCGGAGCAAGTCAGCCGTGATTTTTCCGCCGTGGACCGGGAAGGCTGGCCGAAATGGTAAGGGGCTCCGTGCTGTGGGTCGCGCTCGATCCGGCCCGAGGCGCGGAGGTGCCCAAGACCCGGCCGTGCATTGTGGTTTCCCGCGACGTGGCCAATGAAGTTTCTCGAACCGTGACGGTTGTGCCGCTGTCTTCGGTGAAAGGCAAGGCGGCCGAAAGGCTGGTGCAGCCGCTGCTCTCGGCGCTGCAAACAGGTTTACCGAAAGACTCGCGCGCACTGTGTGACCAGGTTCGCACCGTAGATAAGGAAAGAATCCGGCAGGTAGTCCGCGTGCTGGAGAGCAGCGCCATGCAAAAGATTGACCGTGGCCTGCTACTGCACTTTCAATTGGAAGGGCACTTGGGAAGCGGTCTGCCGCAATGACTGACGAGAAGCAGACTGATCGCCTTGGTTTCGATTCGTAATTGCTTCGAGGATATCCAGCAGGCGTTGCCGATCATCTCTCATAAGAACAAGGTCTCATAAGCTCACGGCTTGCGCCAGCACGGTTTCCCGCAGGCGTCCGCGCAGCCCCTTTTCGGTGACCACATCCACTTCACATCCGAGTAATTCGCGGAGTTCCATGAGCAAACCGCCCAAGTCAAACAAGCTGCGGCCTTCGTCAAGTTCGACTAGCAGATCGACATCGCTATCAGGACGGGCTTCCCGTCGGGCCACAGATCCAAAGACACGAACATTGCGCGCCCCATGCCGGGATGCCGTTTGAAGAATCTCTTCCCGCTTGGTCGCCAGCAATTCCGTAATGCTCATTGTCTGCCCGCGATGCCTGCGACATCCCATTCGAGCGCAGGTGAAGAGAAAAATTGGTGGAGGCGGGGGGAGTTGAACCCCCGTCCGAGTAGGCGCCTGATCGAGAGACTACATGCGTATTCGGTTCGTATTGCCTTCGCGGCTGCCCACATCGAGCCGACAACAGTGAGCAGCTACTAGTCCGATAAGTCTCGCTCCAACTCCACGGACCGAGGAGCCAGCGCCAGCCTGCAAGAGTGTCGTTGTGTTCCGCCCTACAGGCGAAGCGGGCACAACGTCGCTAACAGTTAAGCAGCGAGGGCCAAATCATAATTGGCAATTAAGTTTGTTTCACACGATTACGGGTGCGTGAACCCCGGCATGCCTCTCTACCCTGCTTCCTTCCCGTCGAACCCGTTTCGCCCCCAGTTCGATCGCTTGCGTGCGGTCAACTACTGCCACCATTATACGCCAAGTTCGCCGCGTCCGGCATTCACCGATTCGATGCAGCAGGAAAATACCGTTTGACAAAAATATGGCGGGGGCATTAAGTTCCATGTTGAGAGGATATTGGCGCGGATTAGCGTCGGCGTTCCCCCCACCCTGCAAAATGGGCATCGGAGACGTGGCACTAGTCTGGGCCAGTGCATCATACTTTATATGGCAAACAACTCCGGCGGAAGTCTGGATAAGGCATTTGAAGAACTCATACAACGAGTAGTCGAGACCACCTTGTCCTCGGTCCGTGGCGACTTGGCGCGGCTCTCGGAATCTGCGCCTGCGTCCTCGAAAGCCGGGTCCGGGTCGTTCTCTACGCTCAACCAATGGGTCAATTCCATTCTTCAGCCGACGGGACAATCGGAAATTATGGCAGAAGCGCTCAAGTCCGCGGCGGTACTGTCTGGTGGAGCCGCGCTGTTTGTGCGTCGCGGCGACAACTTCACGACGTGGCGTTCCGAAGGACTTTCCGCGGAGAGCACCAACGCCCTGCGTTCCGTTACTGCCTCCTCCACGCAGCCCGGAGCCTTCAAAGACATCTGCGATAATCAGGCGGCGGTTTGCCAGTCCCGTTCCTCGCAGGCCTGGCCCGCCGGTTTGGACGCGGTGCTTTCTTCCGGCCAGAAGTCATCTGAGATTTGTCTGTTGCCCGTGCGCGTTGGCGGCAAGGTGGTGGCGGCCATCGTGGCGTCGGCAGCCAACGTCTCGGACGCTTTTGCCGGTCTGGAGATCATTGCTCGTGTTACTGGCCTAAGCCTGGAATCATCCGGGACCCGGTCGCAGTCTCCGCCGAAGGCCGCAGAGCCAAAGCCGGTTGCTGCGGAACCATTGCCACAAACAGCGCCCCAGCCAGCGCCCCAGCCCACTCCGCAGCCCGCACCATCGGCGCCCCCAGCGTCTATGGCACCGTATTTGGCCGCGCCTATGGCCGTCGCGGTCGCACCCATGCATGGGACGTTTGGTGAGTCGGCACATGAGTCAGCACATGGGCCAGCCCTGGCCTCCACGCAGACGCCTCCTCCTGATGTCGAGGCACTTCCCGAGGAAGAAAAAGAGAGCCACAGAAAGGCCCATCGCTTCGCGCGCGTGGCGGTTCAGGATCTGCTTTCCTATCACAAGGGCAAGATCGCCGAGGGGCGCAACAATCGCAATCTCTACTCCGTACTGCACGAGGATATCGAGAAGACACGGGAAAACTACCAGAAGAAATTCGCGCAAACCGCGGCAGGCTCCTTCGATTACCTGCACTACGAGTTAGTCGCCAAGCTGGCCGGAAACGACCCGGCTGTTCTCGGCGAGCAGTATCCCGGACCCGTCAGCAATTAGCCCCATCGCGTAAAGACGCAAAAGAAAATTTATGGTCAGGATAGTCTTCCAATTCGCCCGCGGACTTCTGGTGCTTTCGGTCTGCGCAGGTGGGCTCGATTATTTTTCTGCGTCTGGATTGGTGGCCGCCAGCCCTGCGGCAGTTGCCCCCGCGGCAGTCGAGAAAGCCACTCTCCTGCAGAGCAATTCCAAGGCGGCGCTGGAAGGCAAGACGGTTGCCGATCGCAAGAAGCTCGAGACGTTCGCGGCGCAAAGCAAAGACAAGGCCCAGGCCGCTCTGGCCTACCTGGCCTTGGGCTACTCCAATTATCAGCAACAGAATTATTCCGCCGCCGCCGCCGCCTTTTTGAAGGCTCGCAACCCCGATAACCTACTGCGCGACTATGCCGATTATTATGCGGCGATGAATGCTCAAGCAAGCGGCGGGTCGCTTGACGCGGAGAAATTCCTCGACGAATTTCAGCAGAATAATCCGGCCAGCCCGCTCGCGCCCAGGGCCGCTCTGGAACATGCCAAGCTCCTGATTGAATTGCAGAAGCCTGAGGAGGCCGCCAAACGGCTGGAGGAAGCGCTCGGCCTGCCACAACCCTCTGCCACATACTTTCTGGCGCGTGCTTACGATCTTGCTGGACGGTCGCTCGATGCCGTCGCGACATACCACAAAGTATTTTTTCAATATCCAGCGTCAGCGGAAGCCGCTGAAGCCAATGTCCGTATGCAGAGCCTGCGCCTCAAGCTGGGCAAGCAATATCCAGTCGTCGAGGCCTCGCTGTGGCTGATGCGCGCTGACGCGCTGTTTGCCAAAAGTCGCTGGAAAGATGCCGAATCCGCCTACCGCAACGTGTCCACATCCTCGCCGAACACGCCTGCGGCCGCAGCGCAGCGTGAGCGCGCCCATGTGCGTGTGGCCGTCTGCCAGTATCAGGCCGGGTCCACATGGCCGGCGCTGAATGCGCTGCAGGCGATGGATATTTCTGACGCCGAGGCCGACGCGGAACGCCACTGCATCATGTCGATTGGCTATCGCAAGCTGCTGCGCATTGACCAGATGACGCAGCAATTAGAACTGCTCGGCAAGCGCTATCCCCAGTCGCCCTGGTATGAGAAGGCGCTGATCTCGGCGGGAAATAATTATCTGCTGGCCAAGGACTACAACCGCGCGGGAGATTATTATCGCCTCGCTTTCCAGAATTTCCCCGGTGGCGACGGCGCGGCCTACGGGCATTGGAAAGTGGCCTGGCAGGCGTATCGCGAGAGGAAGCTGCCGCAGGCCCTCCATTTGTTCGAGGAACATATCACTTCGTTCCCCAACAGTCCGCAGATATCGGCGGCGCTCTATTGGCTGGCCCGTCTGATGGAGCGCGAGTCTCCGGTGATCTCGCACCGTTACTACGCCAAGCTGCGCGAGGCCTTCCCCAATTATTACTACTCACTGCTGGCGGCGGACCGCATCGCCAGCCTGCCGGCGCTCACTCCTGAGCAGGCGGCGGCAAATGTGCGGACCGTCCCGCTGGAAAAAATTCAGCGCAAGGCAGGAGTCTCCCTTCCCGCAGTTCTATCTCCAGTTGAGGCGCGAGCCAGCGAGCGTATCCAACTACTGGAGTCGGCTTGGCTGATTGACTGGGCCGTTGCTGAACTAACCCCGTTGCTGCCCCCTGCTCCCGGCGCGTCCTGGGCTGGTTCGGAGATCGCCCGCATGGAAGAGCTGCGAGGCCGCCATCACGTCGCGCTGCGCCTCTCAAAAATTTACGTCCCCAGCTATTTTTCGCAGAGCATTGCTGAACTGCCGCCCGGCGTGTGGCGCCGTCTGTTCCCCATCCCGTACTGGGAGGACATCAAGAAGCGCGCGGCGGAATCAAAACTAGACCCCTATCTGGTGGCGGGATTGATTCGTCAGGAGTCGGAGTTTAACCCCGGAGCCCAGTCGCGCTCCAACGCGCGCGGCCTGATGCAGTTGCTGCCCTCCACCGCGCGCATGGTGGCCCGCAAAGCGCCCGACCAGAAATCGCGCAACTATCAACTTGGCCTGCTCTTCCAGCCGCAGTTCAATTTGATTTACGGAACCATGTATCTGAAGAGCGTGATCGACCGTTTCGATGGAAGCATGGAGCAGGCCATCGCCAGCTACAACGCCGGTCCGGGCCGCGTGCAGCAGTGGATGAGCGAAGGCACCTACGCGGAGCCCGCCGAATTTGTCGAGAGCATCCCCTTTACTGAAACACGCGAATACGTGCAGGCCGTTCTGCGCAACGCGCATATGTACCGCCGGATATACGCCGAACCTTCCGCCGCCAACTAGAGCATTCCGGAATCTGGAATTCGGAATCCCGAACCCCGGCATTTCCATTTATAATTCTGAAATGACCAATCGCAGCGAAGCAGCCATTCAGACCACGCACCGCATCTTCCGGGCCGACCGCACCTTGGGTCTGGCCGAGTCCGTCATCCGCGAAATGACGCGGCTCGCATTGCAGCATGGGGCCGTGAATCTCTCGCAGGGCTATCCGGATTTTCCCGCACCCACCATGATTAAGGAAGCAGCCAAGCGGGCCATCGACGCCGACGTGAATCAGTACTCCATCACCTGGGGCGCGAAGAAGTTCCGCGACGCGCTCTCACGCAAGCTCACCGGCGAGCTGGGCTGGGAGGTGGACCCGGAGCGTGAGTTGACCGTCGTGTGCGGAGCGACGGAAGGCATGTTCGTGGCCTTCATGGCGCTGCTCAATCCCGGCGACGAGGTCATCGTCTTTGAGCCGTTTTACGAAAACTACGGCCCGGACTGTGAACTCACCGGCGCGGTGCCTAAATTAGTTTCGCTGCATCCGCCGGATTTTCAGTTCTCGCGCGAGGCGCTGCGCGCGGCGTTTACCTCGCGCACCCGCGCCATCATCATCAATTCACCGAATAATCCCAGCGGAAAAGTTTTCAGCCGCGAGGAGTTGGAATTTATCGCCGCGCTCTGCCGCGAGCATGACGTGCTGGCCATCACCGACGAAATCTACGAGCACATCCTGTACGACGGAACAGTACATATCCCCATGTCCACGCTGCCCGGCATGCGCGAGCGCACCGTTACCATCAACAGTTGTTCCAAGACCTACAGCGTAACGGGATGGCGCGTTGGATGGGTGGTGGCTGCGCCTGAGCTGACCAGCAGCATTCGCAAGGTCCACGATTTTCTCACCGTGGGCGCGCCAGCGCCCTTGCAGGAAGCCGCGGCGGAGGCCGTCGCGTTGCCGCGCAGCTACTATGAAGAGCTTGCCGCCGAATATGCGCTGCGCCGCGCCAAGCTGATGGGCATTCTCGGCGACACCGGCTTCCGCTGCTACAAGCCATCGGGCGCGTACTACATCATGGCGGACATCTCGGCGTTCGGCTTCCCGAATGACACGGAGTTCGTAAAACATCTCATCACCGAGATCGGCGTGGCCGCCGTGCCCGGCTCCAGCTTCTTCCGCAACCCGGCCGACGGCGCGCACCTGGTCCGCTTCACGTTTTGTAAAAAAGAAGAAACGCTGGACGAGGCGGGTCGCCGCCTGCGCCGCCTGAAGCCTCGCTGATGGCCACACAAGTAGGGTAGGCATTCCTGCCTGCCCCCGCCAGCGGACAGGTCTCCAGACCTGTCCTACCTGGGCAATTCGTTATGCTACAATGTTCGCTGCGATCCTTGAGGACTACGCACCACGGGAGACGAGGCCGGAATGCTGGACACATTTTTGTTGCCTGAGACGAATATTGAGAAAGCTGGCGAGAGCGCCGCGGTATCCATCCAGGACGGCGCGGGCAAGAATTGCCTGATGACCATGGCCATCACTAAAATTCTTGAGCAGCAGTCCATTGACGTCAGCGTGTGGGGCTCCGCCGACGGCACGGAGTGGAGCGCCAAGGCGCTGACGAGCTTCCCGCAGAAGTTCTATCAAGGAATTCACCAGCAACTTCTGGACCTCTCCAAGAATCCCGAAGTGCGATTTCTGAAGCTGAAGTGGGCGGTCAGCCGCTGGGGTGTGGGCGATCCCACGCCTCGTTTCAGCATCATGGTCAAGATTCAGGAACAAGCCTGAAATGGGCGGCGTCTAGTCACGCGGCGCGCAGATAAAAAAGACAATTGAATAGCGCGGGGTTGCGTGCGTGTGGTCCTCTTTTATTGGCTGATGCCGTTCACTTCGCACAAGGGGGACGTATGCTTCGTGCCGCTTTTGTTGCAAAGGCAGTTCCGGTTTCGCGTGGGCGTGTGCCTGTGCTGCTGTCCGTAATGGTTCTGACGTTGTTGGCCGCTGCCACGCCGCTGCTGCTGCTCGCGCAGACATCCGGCGTCCAAATCACCTGGGTGGGGCAAGCCTGCTTTATTATTCAAGAAGCCGGCTCCGACGCCATCGGCCCCATTGTCATTACCGATCCGCCCAACGCCGCGCAGGGTTATGACCTGCCCACGCTGCCCGCCGATGTGGTTACCGTCTCGCACACTCACCAGGACCATAGCAACGTCGCCGCCATGCGCGGCAATTTCACGCTGGTGGATGGCCGCCCCATTTCAGCGCGCACGGAAGTGGCTGCCTCGGGAATGAACTTTGTGATGATCCCCGGCTTCCATGACACCACCAGCGGTTCGGTGCGCGGGCCGAACACCATCGTGCGCTGGACGCAGGGCGGCATCCGCTTCGCGCACTTTGGCGATTACGGTCAGGAGCGCCTGACGGATACGCAGCTCGCCGAGATTGGCTCAGTGGACGTGATTTTCGTTCCCGCCGGTGGCGGGCCCACCATTGACATCGCCGAGTGGATACGCTGGTGAATCAGCTGCGGCCCAAGATAGCGGTGTTGATGCACTATCGCACCGCATTCGGCGGCGCGGGGACGCCGTCGCAGTTCACGGAATTCATCGGCACAGGCGCGCGGCCCATCCGCTACCAACCGGGGCGCGTGCTGATCAATCTCGCGCAGCTTCCCGCCACCACCGAGTACTGGGTGATGGAAGTGAATGCGCCGATGGCCGCGGTGAACTCCGCCACCTTCTCCGCCGGTCAGCCCGTGGCGCCGGGCTCGTTGGTGTCGTTCTTCGGCAACTTTCCCGGTTCGTCCACGACCAGCGCGGCATCCACTCCACTGCCGCGGCAACTCGGCGCCACCGAGGTGCTGGTGAATGGCGCGGCGGTGCCGCTGTTGTTTGCCTCGCCCGCACAGGTGAATGTGCAGTTGCCGAGCGCGACCATTGCGGGGCAATATGCCGTCGAGGTCCGTGTGGCAGGACAGCGCGCCGCGCGCGCACCGGTGTCCGTGTTGACGTATGCGCCGGGATTGTTCGCCGCGCTGAATCAGGATGGTCGCGTGAACTCCGCGACAGCGCCCGCGCGGCGCGGCGAGGTGTTGCAAATCTTCGCCACCGGTCAGGGGCCAGTTGCTCCAGAAGTTCCGGATGGCTCGCTCGCTCCCGTCGCACCGCTGATCAA
>CAMBEY010000012.1 GCA_945865705.1 Candidatus Sulfopaludibacter sp. SbA3 | reverse complement strand
GGGTCTCATCAACAGATGTGATGTGGCGGGACAAAGCCCCCTCGTAGCTCCAGCGCAGTTCACGAACTAATTCGCGAGTCTCCATGGAGTTTCTCTCGATTTGCCGCGTCGCAGTCTCACTTAGTTCACGCAGGTGAAGCGATAGCTGGCCAGCGTCATGAGCGTTTTTCTGAGATGCCGCATCCTGTTTTTGGAATCCCGCAAGGACAGGAGCGCGCGACTGCTCTAACGCCACCGCCAAACTATCGAGAGCTTCCAGCATGGCGCGATTGTACTCGCGTTGCGGCCGCAGCATCCAGTCAAACATGCGAGCCAGCCTGCGCTTGCCGCCCTGGATCAAATCATTGATTGCTCCGTCAGGCCGCGGGTTTAACTGGCCAATCAAGCTCGCCTGATGCGCCGCTCGTTGCGACAATCGGTGGAACTCATCAAGCAAGACGGGTAGCAACTCGGTAGGCTGACCCACGGCGGGAGGCGCATCCATGCTGCGCCGGATCGACTCGCTAATCTCGCGTAGCTTCCCGGCTAACTCCGCCGCGCTGGCAGTGGCAACCATTCAACACTCTCCCTTTGCATCATTACGGAAACTATTTCCCGCGCCGCTCCATTATGCGGAGACTGTTTTTCGCGCGGGCAGCTTGCGTGAGATCACGCGAGCTTCCAGATTGGCGATACCGGCGCGGCGTGGCGAATCTACCACCTGGAAGGTCAGCACGTCGTCCAGCCAATCATGGCTGGCGCCATCGGCGGATTGCGTGGCAACAGTCAGCGTGTACTCTTGTGGAATCAGGCGGCAGGCAAAACTGAAAATGATTTCGCACTGGTCGCCCGCGTCCATCGGACCGGGGCCGCAATCTTCAATCTGGGTATTGGTTCCGTAAACTTCCGTCCCGATTCTCGTGCGAATCATGATGCCCACCACGGGATGAGGATGGGGTGCGGAGAAATGAACCACCACTCGCACGCTGGCCATCTCCCCGGATCGCAACGCGTACGCAGGCTCCCCCGCTTCATTACTGAGTGCGACACCAATAACTGCGGCTTGCCCATCGCCGTGCCGATAGGAGTACTCGAGCGGCGCGGAGCTGCCTGATTCCGGACTCCGCCCTTCGCCGCCAGCCGTGCCATCGCTGGAAACCGAGCTACGCTCCGCGAGTTTCCGCGCCGATGCATTTTGCTGATCAATGTAATTTTGTTGGCGCTCCAGGACAAGGCCGTTATAACGATTCGCCACTTCGGAGGGCGTGCCTGCGGCAAGCACCTTGCCGCGCCCCAGCAGCAGCGCCTGATCACACAATTGCTTAACCAGCGCCAGATCGTGGCTCACCAGGAGAACGGTAACGCCACGCCGGCGCATCTCGTCGAACTTGCGGATACAGCGGTTCACGAACACTGCGTCACCGACGGCGAGCACTTCATCAACGATCAGAATCTCCGGGTCCACATGAATGGCAACCGAAAACGCCAAGCGCAGAAACATTCCCGTCGAGTACGTTTTCACCGGCTGGTCTACGAACGTACCGATCTCGGCGAAGCGCTCGATGTCGGGCAGCATGCGCTGAATTTCCGAGCGGCTCAGACCGAGAATCTCTCCGCTCAGAAAAACATTCTCGCGCCCTGTAAACTCGGTATTGAAACCAGCGCCCAGAGCCAGCAGCGCCGCGATTCGGCCTCGGCGGACCATTTCGCCGCGCGTGGGTTCCAACGTGCCTGCCGCAATCTCCAGCAGCGTGCTCTTGCCCGATCCATTCACGCCGATGATGCCCAGCGCGCCACCACGCGGAATTGCGAAACTGACGTCATCGAGCGCCCAGAACTCCCGATGGTGTGAACTGCGATTGAACGCAAGAATCTCCTTCAGGCGCGCGGACGGGCTGTCGTACACGCGGTACATCTTGGAGACGCTACGGGCTTCAATGGCTGGCAGGCTCATCAGAGCAGATCCGCGAATGATTTTTTCACTTTGTAGAACCAGCTATGGCCGAACCAAAAGAAAGCGATTCCCATGATCCACAGCACCGTAAGTGGATAGACCGCAGGCAGCGTTCCGTGCAGGAAAATGTTGCGATACATTTCCACGATCAGATACATGGGGTTCTTCTCAAAAAACCACAGCAAATGCTTCGGCAACTGTGACGCCGGATAGAAGATGGGCGTGACATACATCCAAATAGTGAGTACCAGGCCGATAACCTGACTGGTATCGCGCAGGAAAACACCGAGTGCGGCGAGGAACCAGCAGATGCCCATGGTGAGCATCACTTGAGGGATGAGTACCAGCGGCAGTGCCAGCATGGTCCACCCGAGGCCCGGACCGAAGGTGATCAGGATACCCAAAAAGATCAGCAACGCGAATCCCTCGGCTACCAGGCTGGTCAGCGTGAGGTTCACCGGAAGGATCTCGAGCGGGAAAATGACGCGCTTCACGAAATTGGTATTTTCCAGAATCACTCCTGGCGAACGCCCCACGGCCTCGCTGAAAGCCAACCACGGCAGCATTCCGCAGATGAAGTAGAGCAGGAACTCGCCCGATCCCTGGCCCTCTCCGAAGCGTACTTCCAACACGACGCCGAACACAAAGTAGTAAACGGTGATCAGCAGCAAAGGATGCAGCAGGGTCCATGCGGTCCCGCCCACGGAGCCACGATAACGCCCTTGAATGTCCCGGCGCACCATCGACTGGATAAGCGAGGCGTTCCGGCTCAGGGTCCGCAGTGGGTAGAACACGCTGCGGAAAAGTATCTGAAATATTCGCTCGACGCTCATAAGTAAAGGTGGGGACGCAAATTCAAATCGCGCCGGCCCCAAGCAGGGATTATCCCACAGATTGCGCTGCGGCCATGAACATGGTGTCAGTAGGGATTCCAATGTACGACGTGCGGCTGAGGTTAACCCTGATTACGGATAGTACAATTCTTTGGGCCAGCGCTCATGCACGGGGCCTGTTTTACGGCCTCGGCAATATATCGCCTCGCCGCGAAATTCCGCCGACAGCCCGTGGTCGGCGATGACTTTGCGCGCAAATTCAAACTCCGGGGAGATCGCGGCATAGCTTCCTGTTTCTATTCCCTCTACGGCAAAACCGGCGGCCTCCATCAGCAGGCCCAGTTCGCGCGGAGCATATTCGCGGGCGTGGCGCGGATCGATGGTTCCATCGGCAGCGGGACGAATATAGTGAGCGAACAGCGCCGGGTGATAGCCATGCAGAACCGCTTCGATGGATCGCAGAGAGGTAAGGTTGGGCGTCGAGAGAATCAAGTGTCCCCCGGGCGCGAGGATACGGTTGATCTCCACCATCATGTGCATGGGGTCGAAGTGGAGGTGCTCGAGCAGCTCGCAACATAAAATGGTTTGGAAGAAGTTATCCGGGTAAGGGTATTTATCTTTTTCCGCATCGAATAAATCAACGGTGCAAGCGAACTCCTCTCCGGTGATGGAGCGCGCCGAGCGCACCGACGACTCTCCCCGCTTGCCAAAATATGCGCCACGCACCTCGCCGTAACCGAGATGATTGCGCAGGGCGGGAGTGATTTGCATATAGCAGCCCATCTCCAGTATGCGATCCTGTTCCGTGCCGCGCGGCGTTACTTGTATGGTCTGGACGAGACGAGCCAGGTGCGTGCGCGCGTACTCCGACATCTCCGGCGTCGTCTGGCAGAAGCCCATGATGTAGTCCGCCAAATCTTCGCCGGAAGTGGCGCAACCGTGCAGCGCACGCTCACCAATATTTCTGGCGTACGGCGGTGGGATTTCTTCGACTGAGCCAGCGGACTTCTTCGCCATCCCTGAAATGAATTCCACGTATCGTTGGGCGACCGACTCCCACGCGCATTCGTGCGCGACATAACCGTGTCCTGCCTGACCGATTTGGCGAGCCAACGTGGGATCGTGTAGCAGCGCACGCAACCAACCGGTGATCCAGCGCTGCTCCTGATCTCCCACAGGAATGCGCACCGCCGCGCCTTCGGGAACTTCCAGGAACGCGCCGACTTCGGAGATGAGTGTGGGCTTGCCCAGCGCCAGCGCCCACAGAAGGCTGCCGGAGGTTTCCCCGGCTGTCGGCCAACGCAGGTTGAGCGAGATATCCGTAGCTGCCAGGCAATCGACAAATTCATCCTGCGGCAGATAGCCCAACAGGCTCACCGCATCGTTCAACCCCAACTCCGCAATCAACGGACGCAGCGGGTAGTGAGGATGCTCCTCACCGGCGAGGATCATCCTTGTCTTTGGAAACTCTGCGCGAACCTCCGCGAAGGCGCGGAGCGATTGGTGGATACTTTTATACGGCTTGAGAAATCCAAAGATGCCAATGATGGGCTCATCCGATGCGAGCTTCCACCCCGTTCTGTGGGCCAGCCGCGCGCGCGCGGCGGCGCAGTCGATCACCGGAAACTCCACGCCGTGCGGAATCTTGCCGACTGGAATGGGAATGCCGGTTTTGGCGAGCAGGCCCACCATGAACTGGCTGTGCACCACGACGGCCTGACTGCGCTCCAGCAACCGGCGGTTCATGGCGATGCCATTGAAATCAGGCTGCACCACACCTATCCGAGCGCGGCGGGCATGGTCCAGCGCGCCGATGCCAGCGTTGTAATAGACTTCTTCGAGATAGCCGTCCCAATCGTTGCGCTTAATGGTTACATCAGAGATCAAGTAGTGCAGGTTGTGTTCGTGCAGGATCAGGATGCCTGGTATGCGCAGGGCGAGGTCGTAAATGTAAACGTGAAACGGATTGTTGCCGATCTGATAGATGACGCCATCATAGAGGCCAGCCTGATAGTCTGGTTCAAACTGCCGCCAGGGACGGATGGTGATGTTCGCAGCGGAGAATTTAGCCGTGGGCGCGTAGTCTTCGATGAAGACATCGATCCGCTCAGCAAGCGGCGCGAGATGCCGCAGCAGAGCTTCTCCGTAGTCGGAGATTCCTGACGGCTGGGGGTTCAGTGGCGTGAAAAAGGCAATGCGCATGAGGTCGCGGTTACTGGAGTTCAGTTACTGGAGCTCGGCGGAAAATGTGGCGAGCGGCAAGGGCAGCCGGACAGCAATGGGAGCCTGCCGCAAACCCCGCTCCAGCCATATCTCCACAAACCCGTCTCCAGTGGATCCCGGATAGGTTACGAGATAGCGGTCGCCTTGCCGGCCGTGCTGGCTGATTTTAACCTTCTCTTCCGCCAGGGCTTCGATACGCAGCGAGACCGGGCCTCCCAGAAACAACGTATCGCCCGATGGGCGTTTGCCCGCGGCCACTTGTTTGCGAAAATAGTAGAGGTACGCCAGTGGGTCGCGGGCGCACTTGGGTGCAGCCATTTCCCGTTTGCCGCCATCCCGCGATACGGTAGCTTTCCCTGCTACGGAGTCGAACACAGTAACTTCCTCCCAATTGCGCGCACCACGGCGGACGGCTTGACGGAAACGCCGGGAACAGAGGTCTGCGGTCACCTCGGAATCAAATGAATACGTGATGCGGTTCTGCGGGAGTACGGCTTCTACCGTGGCGGAAATCTGAAAAACATCACCCACCGTTTTACTTTGAATGGTCGCTTCACCCAAGTTGACGCCGCTCGGCCAGAATAAACTCAGCACCAGCTTTTCGCCCTCCGGCCAGGGATGGGTTTGCGCCCGTGATGAAACAGACCACTCCCCCACTAGCGCAAACAACACGCAGAAGGCGGCCCGCTTAATCTGACAAGAATTGAATGAAATCTTCATGCCTCCAGGCCCACAACTGAGTGGCGCTCAAACTATCAGGTTACACCTTTTGCCAAAGCGGGACCATCCCACGGTGAATCCGCAGGGGGCAAGCAGGTGGGCTTAGGTGGCGCTTGAGCGCGTAACCTGCTCGACACGCGAGACGAGCGGGTGCGCCACCGTAACCGATGAGTTGCAAATGGAAAGCCATCCGTTATTCGAAAAGAGGCGGCAGAGATCGTCGTGAATCCACTGGTTGGCGGGACGAGGTGTTGTGCCCGTTGCCTCCACCTGCAACAAGGTCTGCGGCAAGGTTTGCAACAAGGCCGTCCGTCGGATCACCAAGCAGACCCACGGGAGCGCCTGCACCTCCAGCCACTCCGGACGAGCATGGAAGCGCGCCGCCGAATTGGTGTTCCAGCATACCTGGCCATCGGGACCGATCAACGCGCCCTGGCAGATAGTCTGATGGTCTCCACCGCGGAGCTGCGGGCCAACCTGGGCCACAGTTTCATCGAAAGCTTCCAGCATCTGTTCGAGCCAGTTTGCCGCTGTGGGTTGGCACTGGCTATCCAGGATGCAGATGTAATCGGCGTCGCTGTTCCGCGCCCTCTGCCAAACCTGCTCGAATAGTTCGGTGTTGCCATCCGGTTCAACAACTCTGACCGAGACCCGTGTAGATGCGGAGGTGATGGCAGGCGGTCCCGCCCATTTGTCATCCTGTGGCCCGATCACCATCAAATCCACTGAGGCGGGCGCACAGGTGAAGCGGTTTTGCCCAGAAGCTTTGCTCGTCTGGTTTGCCCGGAAAAGGATCGGCGCCGCGAGTAGGAGCCGAAGGGCGTAGGCGGGCACATGAATCAAGCGTCGGGGCATGGAGCGATCCGCGGAGCTATCGGATGAGGAGGAAAGAAACTGGAAGGTGAATTTGTAGCGCAGCCGCCAGAAGAAATGCCGCCATGTGGTGGAGATATCCCGCAGCGGAAATCCGTCGCCCACTTCGTTATACAGGTAGCGGCTGCGCAAGGGCAGCGCCAATGCCAGAAATTTAAGCCAACGGAATGGCTCGTCCGTGCACGGCACGATCCAACTGCGGTAGTTGCGGCCAACTTGCAACATACGCCATGCGGTGGAAATTGAATTCCCCGTTCCGTCCAGACGGTGAACCACGTCGAAAAGGTGGCCGGCCGATTCAGCCTGCAACGGCCCCAACCAACCATGCAGTTCACTTCCGGGAAATCGCACGCGCACCGAGGCGACAATTTTCTCAAGGTAAAACCCGGAGGCCGAGCCTGCCACCGCTACTGGCCAGCCAAAGCGGCGGTCCGTCTTAATAAAACGCCAACGGAAATGCCGCCAGAGACTCCCCCAATCCGAGAGTGGGAAGGCGTCGCCCAGCTCGTTGTATATTTGGCGGCACCGCAACGGCCAAAGCAGCGCGCTGAACTTCATCCACCGCGAGTATTCATTCGTATAGGGAATGATCCAGCTGATGAATTTGCGACCGCTTAAGAGCAGGGACATTTCCGAGATCGGGCGCAGGAAGAAGCCTGATGGCACAATCCTGACTTCATCGAATACTTCCGCCACCGCGGCCGCATCCGATTTCTGCAACCATCCCGTGATCTGCTTGCCGGGGTAACGCACGCGGAGCGAAGCAACGATCATTCGCAGGCTCTTTGCGGAGGCAGAGCCAATCACCGCTAATGGCATCGCCTGAATACGCTGTTCGCGGCAATTCCAGTATTGATCCCAGTGTAGCCGCAATAGATCAAGCAGCGAGAGCTCCGTGCAATCACCTTCGCCCGTGGAGAAGCGGCCACGCCCACGGAACGAAAACGCCAGCATCTTCATGAAGCGGAAATTTTGCGGCGCGCTCAGGCAAATAATCTCGGCATCGCGAGTGAACCCGAGGAAAGACAAAATTCGCAGCCATGCCCACAATGCTCGAAAGGAGGAATACGCCACAAGCTGGTTCGGTCGCAATGCGGCCTGGCGAGTGAGTGTCGCCATGCCGGAGCGTGGACAGACCACGCGCAGCGCCGTGCCATTCGAGCTGAGACCGAGACGAACCAGGTCTCGCGCCGCCACGTCCGGCGAGCCCGTGGCAAAGTAAACCGCCTTGGCCGGGTGATTCAAGCCTCCGCCATTCGTGTTGACCGTTTCCGGCACGGGCATCCTGCGGACGGGTTTCAGAATTGGCTGGGCAACAGACGTCATGCTGCCTCCATGCCAGACTGGCGGCCAGACTGGCGGCGCGACTTTTGGTGAGACTGGCGTAAGAACTGAAGATAGCGTTGGGCAATCCTCGGGCCCGCCTTCTGCAGGCCGTAGCAGTTCTCCACCCAGCCTCGCGCGCGATCACGGAGCGCCAACCAATCTTGATCGTCGTTCAGCAGATGAAGGATGGCATCGACAGATTCCCGTGGATTATCCCGCACAATGACGTGCTGCTCCGGCAACAGTCCCAGCCCAGCAGGCGCAAATGAGTTGCAGACGACGGGGATGCCGACGGTCATGGCCTCGACAATCTTTGTGCGGATGCCCCCGCCACTGGTTACCGGCGCGATGTAAACCCGTGTGTCCGCGTAGATCGTGCGCAGATCCTTGACGAAGCCCAGGTAGTCCACGCCATAGTCGTACATCAATCCCCGCAGCGCGTTAGACGCGCCTTCGCCCACCACGCTCAGGCGAGCCTCAGGATCACGGCGGCGGATCAACGGCCACTCTTCACGGATGAAATACTGAAGCGCATCCGTGTTGGGGGTGTGCGGAAGAAAACCTACAAACAATAACTGTTTGTTGCGGGGTGGCACGGGAGCCGGAACGTAGTACTCACAATCCATTAGAATGAAGGGCAGCGCCTCGGCATTCACCGAAGGAACAAACTCTCGCGCGCGGCGACGCTCCTCCTCGGAAGTTACCAGCACCCAATCGAAACTCTCAAGAGCGGCTCGGTTATGCCGGACGGCATCCACGCTCCAGAACAGATGTTCCATGCGGGTACCGAAGCCGCTGGTCTGCTGGAAGTTAATGTAATAGTGTAGCCACTCCTGCACATGCGCACGGATAATCCGCGGGCAGCGAGCGCCTTCTGCGTAGTCGGCCATACCCAGGTATTCAACTTCAACCAGGTCGAACTGCTCTTCCTTCAGCAGGTGATCGACAAGCTGGTGCATGGGTTCGCTCTGCAGATGAGAGAACAGGTAGGGAATGGGCGAGAAGGCATCCAGATGGCGCGCTTCGGGCAGCTTGAACAGGTACGCGCGTTGGCAGAGATCATCCAGCCCGGCCTGCGCCTGCGCGTGCAGATGCGGCGGGCAAAAACCAACAAAAGTAATGTCGAACTCGGTGCGCAGCGCTCGTATATACCCATAAATGGCGCTGCCCGCCCCGTGATGGACAGGGTAGGGCGTTACGGGCGAGATGATGAGAATGCGCGGTTTCATGGGATCAGGCAATGCGGATGCGGGATACCCTGAATCTTGAGCGGCCCTGGGCGAAAAGTCATGCTCATTCAATTTTCAGACACCGGCGTTGGCCTGCACCATCCCCGAATGGGAAAGGGTGCTGCTCTGTCATGGCCAATACCGGGACACACAAATTAGGATAGCTGCCTCAAGCACCCCCGCTCCATTGTAGTCCTCGCCGCAGCCGTCTGTAAGACCCTTTCCAGTTCCACGAAAGGCCAAAGTCCGGCTTTTGTCAGCCGAGGCTTGAAAAATTCTATCGCAGGACAGGCGGCGCGACTATAATAATTTTTACGTCCTGATCATGCCATTCCCCGCAGCGGGCTTGTAGCGGGTGCCTTGAAGGGCGAGTTTTTCAAGAGGAACACATGTCAGATGCGTTGAAAAAGAAGTTGGAAGAGGAAATTCGAGTGCTCGACCACGAGCTGAATCACGAACTTCCAATCGAAATTAGAACAGCGCGCGCGCATGGCGACCTGAGCGAAAATGCCGAGTACCATGCCGCCAAGGAGCGCCAGAGCTTTGTAAATGCGCGTCTTGGCCAGCTTCGCAAGCGATTGGGTGAGATATCACTGGTTAATTTCAACAACATTCCGAAGGACCGCGTGGCCTTTGGCTCCACCGTGGAGGTACAGGACCTCGATAAGGGGACCAAGGTAATTTATGATATTGTTACCAGTGAGGAAACCGACGTCGCCAACGGCAAGATATCCACTTCCTCTCCCATCGGCAGGGCCTTGGTTGGCAAGCAAGTCGGCGATGCGGTCAAGGTGGTTACCCCATCCGGGGCGCGCGAGTTTGAGATCCGAAAACTGACCACCATCCACGACAAAGGCTAAAGTGGCCGACACCTTACGACTGCAATCTGACGGCAATCTGCCTGGAATTCATTCTAAATGCTGACAAGACTAATTGGCACCACCGCGCAATTCATTATTGAGGGGATTGTCCACGCGCTCTCTCTGACCCGCATTCACCCGAATTTCTTTACCGCCTTCGGACTGGTCATCAATATCTATGCCGCCATCTTGTTTGGCACCGGAAAGTTTTTCCAGGCTGGCTTGGTCGTTGTGGGAGCCGGGTTGTTCGACATGCTCGATGGACGCATAGCCCGCGTAACCAACACGACTTCCGTTTTCGGAGGCTTCTTTGATTCAGTGATGGATCGCTACTCCGATCTGGCCATTTACATCGGCCTGCTGGTCTATTACTCGCGCATGGACCGCTTCCTCTACGTCGTACTGGTGGCGGTAGTCATGGTTGGCTCGGTGATGGTGAGTTATTCGCGTGCCCGCGCCGAAGCGGTGATTCCGCTCTGCAAAGTCGGGTTCATGGAGCGGCCTGAGCGCATCGTGCTAATCATTATTGGCGCTCTATGGAACCGCATGGCGCCGGTGCTTTGGTTACTGGCTACGATGACCAACATCACCGTGATTCAACGCATCTTTTATACCTGGCAAGAGACTCAGACACCGCCCCGGAAGGTGTCTGCCTCGTCATAGTCCGCGCACTCTTCAAGCAAGGGCGACTCCCCTTCAGCAGCGTTCGCATCGCCCTCAGGATGGTGATCCACCCGTCCGCATTCCGCTATTCTTTGAGTCGGCTCGTATGGTTTAAGATATTAGATGACCTCGCTTTTCAGTCTCCAGCAGTGAATATCGATGAGGCCGCCGCATGATTGAACCGCGATGGATGCAATGGATATGGCTGTCGGTTACCCTGGCAGGAATTGTAGTCGGCGGAGTGCTGTTGCTAAAACTCTTCCGCTATGAAGTTCGCTGGCTAGTGCGCCGTTTCACCAAAGCCGAGTCCATTGACCCATCCTTACAGGGGTGGATTGAGGATCTCGCGCGAAGCGCACGCTCAGTGGTCATTGTAGTCGGCTCCATTCTAGCGCTCTTCTTTTCTCTCCGCGCAATGGACCTGCCGCTGATTTCGCCGCGACTGGCCGCGCAATGGCGGCCAGAATCACTGCTCGCATGGATTCTGGATAACGGCATCCGCATTGTGCTGATCGTGGCGGTCGCCGGCCTGTCCATCAAAATACTGCACATGCTGGTGTCCCACCTCGCCATGCTCATCCAGCCGCATGACGATACGCCGGCAGCCGAGATGGAGCGTCGCAAGCGCACGCAGACCATCAGCGCGATCCTGCACAACCTGTCGACAGTTCTAGTCGTTGTGGTGGCCAGCCTGATGGTTCTCGCTGAACTTGGTGTGAATATCACGCCCATACTGACCAGCCTCGGCGTGGTCGGAGTAGCACTTGGATTCGGCGCGCAGCAGCTCGTCGGCGACCTGATTGCGGGCTTCTTTCACATCTTTGAAAATCAGATTCGCGTAGGCGATGTCGCGATCATCAATGGAGTCCAGGGGCAGGTGGAAGAGATTCGCCTGCGCACCACCGTACTGCGCGGCGTCGATGGCACCGTCCACGTTTTCCGCAATGGGACGATCACCACGCTCTCGAATATGACCAAGGACTTTTCATTCTTTTCAATGGACTTGAGTGTTGACTACAAACAAAACACGGACCGCATCACTCAAATTGTTCGCGACGTGGGCGAGGAGCTGCGGCACGACCCTAAACTTCGCCCATTCATCCTGGAGCCCGTGGAGGTTCTGGGAGTTGAAAGTTTTACTGAATCGGCTGTTACCATTCGCTTCCGAATGAAAACCCTGCCGATCAAGCAATGGGAGGTTGGCCGTGAATTCCGGCGCCGGCTGAAGATTCGCTTCGACCAGGAAGGCATCGAAATCCCCATCGCGCATCGCTACGTTTTTTTGACGGACCCGCCTCGGCGTGAGGCGGACGGAAAATAATCAGGCGGGAGAAATGATTTGGTGGTCCACGGGCAGCGGATCGAGATTGTCATACAGTTCGTCCATTACATTCATTCCAAACCGCGCCAATATTGACGCGCCGCAGTAAACGCGCTCCTGCATGGACTTGTCGGGATAGAGTGCGTTTTCGATCCGCGTCGCGTCGCGCTCTACTTGATCACTCTTGCCCTGGACGGAGGCCGCCGCCTTGCGCTCCAGGCTGGTTAATTGATAGAGCATTTTCTGCGCGCCGTTCCTGGCGGCCTCCACCAGTGTCGGGTCCAGCTTCTGCAGCGCCTGCTGAATGGCTTCCATCTGCTGCTGTAAGCCCTCCGCGGCAGTGGCAAAGCGAGCCGTCAAATCCTCTGAAAAGAACTTTGCGGCCATCTTCTCCCGCAGCTGCTGACGGCCAGCAAATACATCGGCGATGCCAAGACTGTACTTCCCGAGCACCCGCTGAATGGGTGAATCCAACACCGTAACGCTGGCTCTGGGGACCACCACCGGCATGCGTCCGAGCAGTTGCTCGTAGAGCGGAACGGACTGGGCAAGATAGGCAATTTCCGCGGGGCCCCCAACATAGGCAACTGTCGGCAGCAACGCATCCTGCATGACCGGCCGCAGCAGCGCGGTTGGCGATAATTGCTCTGGATGCTTCTTCGCGAGATTCAAAAGCTCGGCTGAGGAATATTTCTTGCCGGTCGAGGAAATGAATTCGCCATTCTGGAACTGCAGCACGGACCGCTTTCCAGCTTCATAGACGAACAATAGCGTGGAGGTCTCGCCGACCCGAACCTGAGCATGAAGACCTTGAGTAATCAGTTGCTGATTGCGCGCGTGTAGTGCATCGCGCAGTGCCGGAGTTTTTTCCACGACGGTTTCAAAAAGACTGGCGGTCAGCCCATGAACTCGACTGTCGAGCGGGTCGATGGCTAACACTCCATATTTCGCGAGCAGCCGGGCGATGGACTTGCCGAAGGCGCTGCCCAACGTTTCACCGGGACGGTAGCACTCGGATAGCCACCCGAGCACATCGTTGGCCGCTGAGGAATCGGGCAGCAGCGACGCGAGTGATTCCAGACTGGCGTTCACCGCATCCGAAAGCGGCAGCGTGCCTGCGGGGGAGCCTTCCACCTCGGGCCGTCCGGGATAGGCGATGGCTTGCGGA
Source organism: Candidatus Sulfopaludibacter sp. SbA3 (assembly GCA_945865705.1). Taxonomy (GTDB): domain Bacteria; phylum Acidobacteriota; class Terriglobia; order 2-12-FULL-54-10; family 2-12-FULL-54-10; genus SHUM01. The sequence goes on along the minus strand of CAMBEY010000012.1, from coordinate 9,982 downwards.
TTGCCGTCGCGATCCTGAATAGAGCAGTGGTTTACCTCGGCAAGGTCATGGTCCTCGGTGGCAAGCCAGAAAATGGGAACGGATTCAATGCCCTGCTCGCTCAGATGCCGCACAAGCTTCACCGCCGTCAGCGCCTTATAGATGGCAAACGCGGGTCCCGTGAATAACCCTACTTGCTGCCCCGTAACCACCGCGCAGCATCCGGGCTTTGCAAGGAGAGAGAGATTCTTCTCTCCAGCGGGCGACAATCCCCAGCGCTGGTTTTGTTCCGCAAGAACTTCCACGACGGATTTCCGCAGCGCGTCCGGGTAATGAAGTTGGCCCGCCGCATCCCGGAAACTCTCGGCAGCCCGGTAATGGTGCGGAAAAATGGAAGGCGATTCGTCGGCGGCGCCGACGTAATTACGGAACAGGCGCGAAGTGTGAGGCAGTACGTCTAGAGGTATACAGGTACGGTCCATGTCCACGCCAGCGCTTAATCTGAGGATGCCGCAAGATGATTGTTGATTTATCTCTTCCCGGCGATTGCTTCGTGCATCTGTTGCAGAGCCAGCACGCGAATGGGTTGCGACTGGAGCGACGCGATGCCCTCCACCGCGGCCAATGCGCCAGCCACCGTGGTAATGCAGGGGATTCTGTGCTGCACCGCCGCGCGACGAATCGCCTTTTCATCGAAGAACGACTTGGCGCCGATAGGGGTGTTGATTAGCAGTTGTATCTCCCCACCCTTGATCATATCCACAATATTCGGGCGGCCCTCCAGCACTTTATAGACCGTCTTTACCGTCAGGCCCGCCGCGGTCAGCATCTGCGCCGTGCCGCGCGTGGCTACCAGATCGAAACCGATCTCGGCCAGTTTGCGGGCGACCATCAGCGCCTTGGGCTTGTCCTTGTCGCGCACGCTGAGGAAGGCCCGGCCCTTCAGCGGCAGGCGTGTTCCTGCGCTTATTTGCGCCTTGGCGAAGGCCTCGCCAAACGTGTCGCCGATGCCCATCACTTCGCCCGTCGAGCGCATCTCGGGACCAAGAATCGGATCGACACCCAGAAACTTTCCGAATGGGAAGACTGGAGATTTCACGCAGAACCGGTCCACTCCCAGAATTCCCAAGAATGCCGAGCCGGGCTGGCCCTTTGGTGCATTTTCATCAACCGGCAAATTCAGGTCTTTCAGCTTACGGCCTGTCATCAGACGCGAAGCGATCTTCGCCATTTGCACGCCGGTGGCTTTACTGACATATGGAACAGTCCGTGAAGCGCGGGGGTTCACTTCCAGGACGAAAATCTTGCCGTCCTGAATGGCATACTGAACATTCATCAGACCCACCACGCGCAGCTCAATAGCCAGCTTGACGGAGTAGTCACACAAAGTTTGCTTCTGCTCCGCCGTCAGCGTGAACGAAGGGAGCACGCAGGAACTGTCTCCGGAGTGTATGCCGGCCTCTTCAATGTGCTCCATGATGCCGCCAATGACCACATTCTCACCATCGCACAGCGCATCGACATCCACTTCAATGGCATCCTCCAGGAACCGGTCGATCAGGATGGGCCGGCCCGGGGAGGCATAATCCACGGCCTCACGCATGTATTGGTCGAGCGTGGCTTCGTCATAGGCGATGACCATTGCACGCCCACCCAGCACATAGGATGGCCGCACCAGCACGGGATAGCCGAGCTTCGTGGCCACTTCGCGAGCTTCCTCCGCATTCAACGCCGTGCCGTTCTCCGGCTGCGGAATGCCCAACTGAATCAACAACCCGCCGAACTGCTTGCGGTCCTCTGCCAGATCAATGGACTGGGGGCTGGTTCCTATAATCGGCACGCCGGCCTTCTGCAACGGCAGCGCCAGATTCAGCGGAGTCTGCCCGCCGAACTGCACGATGACTCCGGTGGGCTTCTCGTTATCCACGATGGCCATTACATCTTCAAATGTAAGCGGCTCGAAGTAGAGTCGGTCCGAAGTGTCGTAATCCGTGGAGACCGTCTCGGGATTGCAGTTGACCATGATGGTCTCATAGCCGTCCTCACGTAACGCGAACGCTGCGTGGCAGCAGCAGTAATCAAACTCGATGCCCTGCCCGATGCGGTTCGGTCCGCTGCCGAGGATCATGATCTTCTTGCGATCCGTTGGAGTCGATTCATCTTCGCTCTCGTATGTCGAATAGAGGTACGGAGTGAACGACTCGAACTCGGCGGCACACGTATCAACGCGCTTGTAAACCGGCCTCACGCCGAGTTCCTTGCGCTTCTCATAGACTTGCTCTGCAGTGACATTCCATGAGGCCGCAAGCATCTGATCGGATATGCCGGCCTTCTTGCCGCGCAGCAGATCCTCGGCGGTTACCGACTCCAGCTTCATCAGTGCCAACTCATTGGCGATCTCTTCCACCTGCTGAATCTGCTCCAGGAACCACGGGTCCATCGAAGTGATGCGCGCGACTTCGGCCACGCTCCATCCCGAGCGCAGGACGTGGCGGACATAGCGCAGCCGCTCCGGCGTGGGCGTAACCAACCGCTGCGTGATGAGGGTCTCCTCCACTCTTTCAGAGGCCAGCGACTTGCCCGTCTCAAGCGAACGCAGACCCTTGTACAGCGCCTCCTTGAAGGTGCGGCCAATGGCCATCACTTCGCCCACTGACTTCATCTGCGGACCCAGCGTAGGATCGGAGCCGGGAAATTTCTCGAACGCCCACTTGGGAATCTTGGCGACCACGTAATCGAGAGTCGGCTCAAAACACGCCGGTGTGTTGCGCGTGATGTCGTTCTTCAGCTCATCCAACCGGTAGCCAACGGCGAGCTTGCTGGCAATCTTGGCGATGGGGAATCCCGTTGCCTTCGATGCCAGCGCGGAGCTGCGCGAGACGCGCGGATTCATCTCGATCACGATCACGCGGCCCGTCTCCGGGTTCATCGCAAACTGAATGTTGGAGCCGCCCGTCTCGACTCCGATTTCGCGGATGATGGCGAGCGAAGCATCGCGCAGAATCTGAAATTCCTTGTCGGTCAAGGTCTGGATCGGCGCCACGGTGATGGAGTCGCCGGTATGCACGCCCATCGGATCAAAGTTTTCAATCGAGCAGATGATGATGACGTTGTCGGCCAGATCGCGCACAACTTCCAGCTCAAACTCTTTCCATCCGAGCACGCTCTCTTCCACCAGACATTCATGGACGGGGCTCAGGTCAATGCCGCGCGCGAGTATCTCCAGAAACTCCTCGCGATTGTAGGCCATCCCGCCGCCCGATCCGCCCAGCGTGAAAGAGGGCCGAATGATGACCGGATAGCCGATGCGGCCCGCAAATTCGAGACCGTCCTTGAGATTGTTGGTAACGGCACCGCGCGGAGTATCCAGTCCGATCTTGCTCATCGCATCTTTGAAAAGGAGCCGGTCCTCAGCCTTCTTGATCGCGCCAAGGTTCGCGCCGATCAGCTCGACGCCATACTTTTCGAGGATGCCCTGCTCGGCAAGCTGCACGGAGAGATTCAATCCGGTCTGGCCACCGACCGTCGAGAGCACCGCGTCGGGCCGCTCCTCGGCGATGATGGCTTCGAGAAATTCCACTTCCAGCGGCTGGATGTAGGTGCGGTCTGCTGTCTCAGGATCGGTCATGATGGTGGCCGGGTTGGAGTTCACCAGCACCACCTCGTAGCCTTCGGCACGCAGCGCTTTGCAAGCCTGCACGCCGGAGTAATCGAACTCGCAGGCCTGCCCAATGATGATCGGCCCCGAGCCGATAATCATGATCTTGTGAATGTCGGTGCGTTTAGGCATTTCTTTTCGTGCGCCAATCTTCCATCATTTTCTTGAAATCGTCGAACAGGTAGAACGAATCGTGCGGACCGGGCGAGGCCTCCGGATGATACTGCACGGAAAAGATCGGCAGCGACCGGTGGCGGAATCCTTCCAGCGTGTCGTCGTTCAGATTCCAGTGGCTCAGTTCCACGTCCGAGCTGGGCAGCGAATCGGGATCGACCGCGAAGCCGTGATTGTGCGCGGTGATCTCCACTTTGCCTGTCAGCTTATTAATGACCGGATGATTGCCGCCGCGATGCCCGAACTTCAGCTTGTAAGTCTTGCCACCCAGCGCCAAGCCCAGCACTTGATGACCGAGGCAGATGCCGAAGATGGGCTTCTTGCCGAAGAGCTTGCGGATGTTAGCTGCTTCCACTTGCAGGGGAGCCGGATCGCCGGGGCCGTTTGAGAGGAACACGCCATCGGGATTCAGGCTGAGCACTTCCTCGGCTGAGGTCAGCGCAGGCACCACCGTAACGCGACAACCCACGGCAACGAGCCGGCGGAGAATGTTCTGCTTGATCCCGAAATCGTAGGCGACCACGTGCAGCGACGGCGGAGCTGGTTGAACGCCAGCATCAAGTTTCTGCGAGACCGCCGCTTTCCACGCAGGCAAGTCGATCGGAGGCGCGTCCCATTCGTACTTGTGCTTGGTGGAGACTGTCTCGGCCAAGTCGCGGCCTTCCATTGACGGAATGGCGCGGGCTTTCGCGATCAGCGCATCCGCCGACATATCACGGCTCGACACCACGCCGCGCATCACGCCGCGCGTGCGCAGGTGGCGCACCAAGGCTCGCGTGTCGATGCCTTCCAGCACCGGAATCTTGAAACGGTCGAGGAACTGCTCGGCGTGCTCGCGGCTGCGCCAGTTGCTGGCCACCGAACTAAACTCGCGCACAATCAGGCCCTCAATGTAGGGCCGCGTGGCTTCATTGTCTTCCGGGTTGGTGCCGTAGTTGCCGATCTCAGGATTGGTGAGAATGACGATCTGGCCGGCGTAAGAGGGATCGGTGAAAATCTCCTGATAGCCGGACATGGAGGTGTTGAAGACCACCTCGCCATAGCACTCTCCGCGCGCACCGCAGGCGCGGCCCGTGAAGACAGTCCCATCCTCAAGCGCTAGTAGCGCGACCGGCATTGCTGACCTCTCGAATATTTAGATAAATAAAAATGGAACGGACTGGGAAAGAAAACGCAAGCTGGCGCGCGCCCATTCAATCGAGCAGTCCCCACTTGCCGACTGGCCAGTAAACCAGCTCGGCCTTTCCGTAAATATTCTTCTGCGCAACCGTCCCCCAATTGCGGCTGTCATTGGAGGAGTTGCGATGATCGCCGAGCACAAAGAATTCGTCAGCCGGAACTTTCACAGGTTCAAAGGAATCTTCGCCGCGGAAACCAGCGGTAATATATGGTTCAGGCACTTGCGAGCCATTCACGAAAAGCTCGCCTGCGCGCATCTCCACGCGATCACCCGGCACGCCCACGACGCGCTTGATGAAGGACTTGCTGACGTCGCGGGGATAGCGGAAGACCACCACATCGCCGCGCTCCACCGTGCCCAGACGATAGATAAACTTGTTGATGAAGGCGCGCTCCTGATCGGTCAGGCGCGGCTCCATGCTGGTCCCCTCCACCTTCACCGGCTGGTACAGAAACAGAATTACGAATCCAGCCAAGGCCAAAGAAACGGCCAGATCGCGGACCCATACCCGAAACTGCGGCAGCCACGCGCCCGGCCCCGATCCGGTTCCGTTCTCCGCCGGAGATGGCTCGGAAAGTAATTGCAAATTGTTGTCAGGCGACGGGCTGAACGGTTGCGGGCTGGCCGGTTCCGGTATGGCCGATTCCGGTATGGATGGTGGAGTCCAATTGCTCATAGATATCCTTCTACATGTACCACAATTCCCCCTCTCCGGACAATCTCCGGACCACGCCGGGACTCTGCGTGGTCGTTGAACCGTAGTATAATGCAGGCGTTCGGGGGCATGGATCAAACTCCCCAAAATATGGAACCGTCATACCAGTTTTCCCTATGACAAGACACCGCCTGATCTTACTGGTGACTTCCACATTCATTATCATATCCCTGTCTGCTTACCTATTTTCCAGTTGGTATGTAAGCAGTAGTCTCGCCAAACTCTCCCAACTTGGGTTTCTCTTCCAGTACTCTCCGGCCAAATTTGACCCGCCAATTTATTTGCCTCTGTTTGCAGCTTCATGCCTTTTGACGGGCATATTGGCAAGCCGATTTTTTTGCCGCCCCGCGGACCGGTGCTGTGTCTGTTTGCTGTTGCGGCGGTCGTTGTGCCGCCGCAGATGTTGGCGCTGTTGAACTGGCCGGACGGTCGCGGAACGATTCATTCCGGCCTCCTGCTGGGGATCGGCATTGCGGCCAATGCCATCTTGGGAATTTCACTATATCTACTCAAGCCCCGAATTCCGGGCTTCCCGGCCAATCAATCGAAGGAGCCTTGGCGCTGGGGATATGCTTACGGCACATTGATTCTTGCGATCCTCGTCCTGCTTTTGTTCGCGGGCAGCGGGAATCTGGCGGGATATGACGCCTTGACCAATCACCTGCCGCTCGCGGCCTCCTGGGCTCACGCAGGAAGCCTGGTGAGCGGAGTGGGTGCGCAGCTCCACTACCCCGAGAATATGGGGTTTCTTTTGAGGTGGATTTTAGCAGCGGGAAATGACTCCCTTGTCTTTGTTATCCCGTTCTTATCGGTTACCTTGTCCCTCTACCTGCTGTATAAAATATCCCGCGCGTTGGGACAAAGCCGCGAAGCTTCCATCATCGGCAGCGCTTGCGCGGCGCTTTGTCCGTTATACGTAAACCTCGGCATCCCTGCCTATACGGATTCATTCGGGATTCTGTGCGTTCTGCTGGCGGCATATTTCCTCGTGAGCTGGAATTCAACTCAAAATCAGAGTCTTTTCCATCTTGCATGCGTAGGGTTATCCCTGGGAATGGCAGCGGGCACAAAATATTCCATCGTGCCGCCAGCCATGTGCATTTTTTCCATTGTGATCTTTGTTGAGCTGAGGAGCGGGGCCAGTCCGCGAAGAAAACTTGGCAATTTATTCCTTTTGACGGTCATGGCGTTCATTGGGGGAGGATATTGGTATCTGAGAAATCTAGTCCAGTTTGGGAACCCCCTCTATCCGATGTCATTGCTGGGTATGCCCGGTATTCCCTCAAGGACCATTGTTCCCGTCGACGCTCAATTCGCTACCCCGAGTTGGGAATGGCTCATATACCCCTGGCGGGAAATCGGTTACTTATCTCCCTTGGACAATGGCGTGGGCGGCGTCTTCACGGTTATTTGTATACCGGCGCTGGTTCTCTTTCCTTGGCTCTATCTACGCTCCAGGCGGATGGCATCGGAGGCGATTCCGCTCGGCGCGGTTCTTTTGTACTTGGTAACTCTGGGAAGTTTCGCGCTCTACCTTTTGTCGGGAAACCTGATTGCCCGCTACGCCTTGCCGGGCATTATTTTGGCGAGTCTGTTCGTCGGCTACGCGTGGGAGGAGTTGAATCGCGAACGCGGCTGGACATCCCTGGTTTTCTTTTTGCCATTTCTGGCGATGTTTCTGCTGATCAGCGGATCGCTGACGCTTCAGTGGGTTAGCTCCAATGAAGCTTACGGTGAAGGAGCAGAGCGCTTCGGGCTGCCTCGCGCCGTGGATGAACTGCCTCCGGCGAGGATACTGAACGCGGCAGATCAGTCATTCACTTATGGCTTGATGGGGAAGGACTACAGGCATGATGTTGTTACGCTCTTTCAGGAGGCGACCCCTGAGGATGCGCTAACCCATCACGTTGGCTATGTACTCCTGAACGAATCGCAGATGGACACTTTCCGAGAGCGCCTGGACCTCGAGTTGGTTGCGGACGCTGAGGCTGGGAGCAACTTTTCACTGTGGCGGGTTTTGCCGTCAAACGCTTCAGCTCCACCCGGCCTGCCGGGGCCACCCGGACCGCCGCCTCTCGAAGAATCGTCTGGCCCGCCCGGCCCGCCGGGACCGCCCGGGCTCCCTGGCCAACCAGGCCCCGCCGGGCCTCCAGCTTCTCCCAGATTCCCGTCCGGCCCCCCAGGCCGTCCCGGTCAGCCAGGTGTCCCCGGAACGCCAGGTTCTCCCGGTCTGGCCCCCGGCCCGCCTGGTTCTCCTGGCTTGCCCGGCCCGCAGGGAGAACGGGGGCCAGCAGGCTCGCCCGGCCTCCCCGGCGCTCCCGGCCCTCCGGGGCCGCCCAGCGCAGCTCCGCCCTCGGCAGCGAGATGAGTTGTACGTAATCGCATTGCGCCGATGGTCTGGCGAATTGAGTAATTGTTGGTGGCGGCGCGGGTGAAGATTACTGGAATTCAAAGAATAAATTCATAGCAATGCCATGACGGCGGAAGGCCTCAAGCTGATTTTGATAATCATATTTGAGGGTAAAGCCAAATTTTTCAGTTATCCATTTCTGGAAGAAAATATTGGGGCCGTAGGTAAGGAACCGGACGTTCAGAGGATCAAGGCTGATTGTCTGGTAGGCAATCTTTCCTCCGCTCATGCCGGCACCCAGCCAGTACTTGTTTTGGGCTCCAAATTGAATTGCCATTGCACCAGATTTCGAGGGATGAGCTCCAGGATAGGCTCGATTAAATGAGATATTGCCGCTAACAATTGCCGGGCCACGGTAATAGAGAGCGCCTGCGGACAGCGTGCGGCTATAGCTCTCATCCTTCCCATGAACTTGCGACGCACCGAGTGTCGCAACCAGTCCCTTTCCTCCCGGAACGATGAGGAAACCAGTTACTCCGTATCGTAGTTGCGGATAAAGTACCGCCGTTCCTTCCGGTGCCCCTCCAATTCCTCCCGCGATATAAAACCAACGGTTGAAATTAACGTAGGAATCAAAACCCAAAGTCGATTGGTGGCCCTCTGGCCGTCTTTGATAGGCATAGTTGAAACTCGGAGAAAATCTTGATCCGCGGTACATAATCTTAGCTTCGCCGCCAGACCATCGCCCGTAATTGTTGTTTACGAAATTCGTGAAGCCTCCGATGTCCAAGGAAAAAGCTTCGTCAAGTCCTGCCGCAGATGGTTGTCGAGATGTATCCTGTGCTTTACCTAAATGGCAAGATAATGATAAAATTGCAACTAACAGCCGGTTCAGAAAGGGCAATTTCATGCTGGCCTTTCCCATCGTTTTATTCTGCACAATTTGCCTCAAATCCTTAAAGGGTGGAGACCAGCCGTCCGGCGGCCAGCTTTCCCCAGACGCCCACGTCTTTGGCGAGTTTGATTTCGTTGCCCGCGCTGACGACGCTTAATTTGCCGGGATGTCCCACACGGGTTCCAGCACCCAGTTCCACATCGGTTTCAGCCACGATGGTCTTGCCAATGAAGCAGCCTTCCTCCACCTTTACATTGCCGCCGGAAACCACGTTGCGAAAGGCCTGGTTGCGCGCGCCCAAGTGTACGCTGCTGGCCTTCAGGTCGCCGATGAAGATGCAATCAGCGCCGGAGCGCAGCGTCCCCTGAACAATCAGGTTGCTGGTTACGCGGCTGCCGGCTTTCAGCTCCATGTCGCCCCGCACCAGCAGGGTGTCGGGGGCCAGACGGGTAACATTGGCAGGCATCGCGCCAACACCCTTGCCGGCATCCTCGCCGCCAGGGAGTTCTTCGGTGTCTTCATCCATGGTGGGATAGTTGGCGGTGGGGCGGTAGCCGTTGGTAAAGATGAGAGGGGCGTATAGCGACTGGACCTTTACTTGCGAGGCCATCTCGATGGAATCTTGCGAACAGATGCGGGCGTGGATCATGCAGCCATGACTGAGTGTGATCTTGCCGACCGCATCCACCCAGCGGGCCACTTCATTGAAATCGCCCAGCGTAACGTCGCTGTCGCCCGCCACGGCCTGGAGTTGCACGCCGATGCCGGTCTTTAGTTTGCCACGGCAATAAACCTCGCGGCGAAACTCCGACTTGTCTTCAAGCGTGAGATCGCCTTCGCAGCAGAGCAGTTCTTCATAACTCTTGCCCCCCCCCCGAAGACTCCGGGGTTCATCAGGAGGATGCGTTCACCATTGGTTTTTTGCAGGACAGCCTCGACGGGAGGACCGAGCGGTTTCTCCGTCTGTATGGGCTTGGCAGTTTCCAGCCACTCCTGCATTTTTTGACGAAAGGAAGTTCCGAAATAATTCT
>CAMBEY010000011.1 GCA_945865705.1 Candidatus Sulfopaludibacter sp. SbA3 | reverse complement strand
CCCCCCCCACGCACAGCAGAGAGTAAAATAGAAATAGAGAGGTCATTCGGGAGGCGCGCCATGCCAGCCCTCAAAGAGATTCTTGAAGAGCGCGTACGCGAAGGCGAGTTGTACGAAATACTCGACGGTCATCGCGTGCATTGTTTTGCCTGTGGACACAACTGCCGCATCAGCGACGGGCAGGCCGGCGTGTGCAAGGTGCGCTTCAACAAAGGCGGTGTGTTGCAGGTGCCGTGGGGATACACGGCGGGCATTCAGTGCGATCCCATCGAGAAGAAACCATTCTTCCACGCATGGCCCGGCTCGCTCGCTTATTCCTTCGGAATGCTCGGCTGCGATCTGCATTGCGCCTACTGCCAGAACTGGGTAACGTCGCAGGCGCTGCGCGATCCCAACGCCGTCTCACAAGGGATGATGGCGCGCGCCGCGTCCCCGGAAAAGATGGCGCGCGAGGCCGTCGAGCTGGGCGCGAAAGTTTTGGTCAGCACTTACAACGAGCCGCTGATTACCTCCGAGTGGGCCGTCGCCGTCTTCAAGGAAGCGCGGGCGGCAGGGCTGAAGACCGGCTTCGTCTCGAACGGCAACGCTACGCCGCGGGTGCTCGATTATCTGCGCCCGCACCTCGACCTCTACAAAGTGGACCTGAAGAGCTTCGACGAGCAGCACTATCATCAACTCGGCGGGCGCTTACAGCCGATCCTCGATTCCATTCGCCGCATCCACGAAATGGGCCTGTGGCTGGAGATTGTAACGCTCGTCGTCCCCGGCTTCAACGACTCCGACGACGAGCTGACCAAGATGGCTGACTTCATTGTCAGCGTCTCGCCGGAGATTCCCTGGCACGTAACCGCGTTCCACGAAGACTACAAGATGACCGAGCCGGAGGACACCGGCGCAGCCACGCTGCTGCGCGCGGCGCAGATCGGAAAGCACGCTGGATTAAAGTTTGTCTATGCAGGAAACCTACCGGGTGAGGTGGGTGATTGGGAGAATACGCGCTGCCCGCAGTGCAGTGAATTGGTCATTGAGCGGCACAGCTTCAAGATTCGTAACTACCGCCTGACCGCCAGCGGCGCCTGCCCCAAATGCGCGGCGAAAATCCCCGGCCGCTGGGACAACACCTTCCACGGGCAGATCGCGTCAGTGCCGTTTGTCCTCACAGAGCCGCGCGCGTGAGCGAGCGGACACGCACGCACGGGTAGATAGGACATTGTTACGTAATGCAAACATTGTGTCCGCGCTGCCGTGTCCGCTCGCTCACGCGCGCGGCTCTGTGAGGGATACTACCGCTGCTTCTGGTCCACCATGGATTTCAGCGTGTCGATTTCGCGGCGCAGCGCGGTTTGGCGCGAGTTGATGCTGGCCATGTATAAAACGTTCAGAACCCAGACGGCCGCGTAGGCCCAGAAGATGTATTGCATGTGTGTCCTTTCGTTTGCTTCTTAACTGTGCCGCGTGGCAGTGCCGCGACCGTTAGGGAGCGGGCCGATGTAAAAACCATCTCCCGGGTCCGCTTGTTTTCCAAATTAGCTAATCACACCATCCACATTCCAGCGCCGGTTTCCATCGGCCCGCTTGCTGACGCGCGCGGCACTGTTCGCGCAGCACTGGCACGCGCATAGTAATTACGAACCCATCATCAGCTCGCGGCGCAACTGGCTGACTTCGTCGCGCTGCTTCTCCAGGCGCACGCGCAGCATGGCCAGCAGGATGAACCACACCACAAATGTCACGGTGCTGATCAGCAGCACCATGCGCATCGTCGGGTCCAGCCCCGAGCCTTCGCCGCCCATGATCACCGGCTGCGGATGCTGGGTGCGCCACAGGCGGATGGCCATGTAGTCAAAGATCACCGCCGGGATGGCGAAGATACCGTAGATGGCCGCGAACTTGGCGCGCTTCACCGGCTCTTCGATGAAGTCGCGCAGCAGCAGGTAGCTCAAATAAAGCAGCCAGACAATCAGGCTCAGCGTGAGGCGCATGTCCCAGGTCCACCAGACGCCCCAGGCCGGCTTGGCCCACAGCGGCCCGGTGATGAGCCCGCCGGTGCAGAAGAGCGTGCCGATCTCGGCGCAGGCCAGACCGATGCGGTCCCACTTCATGTTGCCGTTGATGAGATACGCGATGCCGGTGAACGACACGACGAAGTAGGCCGGGAAGGCCACTGCCCAGCAGGCCATGTGGATATAGAAGATGCGCTGCACATCGCCCATCGTCACTTCCGTCGGCGCCCACAGGAATGCGCCGTACATGGTCGCCACCATGCCTGCCGCGGTCAGCGCCATGATTGCCTGCATGAGTCCCATTCGCTTTGCCCCGTTATCCCTATCCGGCGTGCCGCCGGTACACTTCGTACATCTCCGGCAAATGCTCCGGATCGTTCGGCCCCAGGAAGGCCGCTTTGCCGCGCTCCAAAATTAGAAGCCGCGTGGCGTGTTTCAACGCCAGGTCCAACTGATGCGTACACAGAACGATGGTGCGCTTCTCTCGCGCAGCCTCCGCCAGCATGTTTTCCAACACTTCTGTTGCGCGGTCGTCGAGGCCGGTGAAGGGCTCGTCGAGCAGGATCAGCTCCGGCTCCGTCAGAAACAGGCGCGCGATGGAGAGCCGCTGACGCATGCCGCGCGAATAGTTGCGCACCAGCTCGCGCGAGAATTGCGCCAAGCCCACCTTCTCCAGCATGCCGTTGATGGCCGCCGCGATGTTGCTGATCCCGTAGATCCCGCCGTAGAAACGCAGGTTCTCTTCCGCCGACAGTTCATCGTAGAGAAACGTATTATGCCCTAGCAATCCGATCCTGCCACGCAACGCGTAATCGTCGCCACCCACCGTCGCGTCATTTTCCGTAGCGGTGCCGAACTGCAATTCCCCCGAGCTGGGCCGCGTCAGCAGTGCCAGCATCTTCAGGAGCGTCGTTTTGCCCGCGCCGTTGCGGCCCAGCAGCGCGACGAACTCGCCGCTGGCGACCTCGAAGCTCAGGTTCTGCACGGCGGGGAAGTCGCCGTAGAGCTTAGTCAAATGGCGGGCGTGTATCTGCATAGGTGGACATCAAGTGCAAGTGGGGATACGCGTCCGCTATCCCTTCTTATAAAGGTAAACGAAGCCCGCCAGCAACACCGCGCCGAGCCCGCCAAACAACGGCCAGCGATACTCATGCAACGGGTTCGGAATCGGCGTCAGCCCGCCTTCCTGGTCTTGCGTGGCCGAGACTTGATCGGGCGGCGCTTCGCCACTAACACGGAAGTTCACCACGTTACCCACCGGCTGAAGCAGATAGGCGGAAAAGCCCGAGGCGTCGTCTTTGCCCGCCGGGATCATGTTCTCCGACTCGATCTTTACGTTGTCGCCCGGCGTTACCACGTGAACCTGTTCAGGCAGGCGATCGAGCGGCTTCGAGAAATCGTAGGGCTGTTGGTAGTCGAGCTGATAATTCACGCGGATGATCGACTCGCCGGGCCGGATCGGATAGTCGATGGTGTAGGTGTTAGGAACTGTCGCGTCCGGGCGCGGCGTCTGAGGCAGAGGCATGCCCGCCGCGCCTTGCAATGACACGCTAACCTCCCCGCGCGGCTTGGCTGGCAGTGTGAAGCGAAATGTTCCATTGGCGTTTACGTAGGCACGCGGCGGCGCGGATGTGTTCTCGATGAAGACTTGCTCCAGCACAGTCATCGTGCTGCCGCTCGGGCGGACGAAGATGGCGTGTTCATGCACCACAAACAAGTCGCGGTCGGAACTTGAGTCGTAAATCGTAACCGTTACGTTGTCGCCCGTCGCCATACCTGGTGGCATGCCCGGTTGGCCAGCTTGACCGCCGCCCATCACCGGCTGCGAGTAAGTCGCGCCCTGATGCTCGATGCGCAGCAGTCCCGGCGGGCCCGGCGTATTGCCGGGCACGGGAACTTTGCTGAACTGGAAATTCCCTGCCGCGTCCGTGCGCACGATCTCCACCGGAACCATGCCCTGCGACAACTGCACATACTCGACGGAAACATTGGCGACCGGCTGCCCTGTCGTCCCGTTGACGGCGCGGCCCTTCAGCATGCCAGGGGTCGTGCCAGCGTTCGGGGCCTGCGCATGTAGTACACCCACGGCGAGAACCCCGATGGCTATCAGCCAAGTAATGGCCACCCCAAGGTAATGGCGGCTAGCCTCGCGATACATCCCGCAGCGATTGGGACCAGAAAAATACATTGATGACCTCGGAGACGCCCAGCGCCCATCCTCTTCCATAAACGAATGCCTATCGAAAAATGCGCCTAATCATTATAATGTCCTTCTCGCGGATTTTTGCATGATGCAAGCGCCGCGACGATTTTGCAACCGGAATACCATCGATTCGCAAGAGGGTTATCAAGGAGGGGCTGGAAATGGCGTGGAACCTATATGACGTGGTGCATTTGCTGGCACGCTGGCTGCATGTTCTTGCCGGCATCGTCTGGATCGGGCATCTCTATTTTTTCAATTTCGTGAACGTTCCTCTGCAGGCGGCGCTGGATGACGCCGGCAAGAAGGCATTGGGTACTAAGCTAATGACGCGCGCACTATGGTGGTTCCGCTGGGGAGCCATGATCACTCTGCTGGCTGGCCTGTGGCTGTTCTGGCAGATCTACATGTACACTCCGGGCGGCGGCGAGAATATGTTTATGCGTGAAGCTGGCGGCGGCATCTCCGACCGCGCGCTGTGGATCATGGTAGGCATGACCCTGGGCATCATCATGTGGTTCAACGTCTGGTTCATCATCTGGCCCACTCAGAAGAAGATATTGGGCGGCACGGCCTCCGCTGAGGAGCTGCCAGGCCTGCGCCGTCGCGCCTATCTGACTTCGCGGACTAATACCTACCTCTCTGCGCCGATGCTTTTCGGCATGTTAGCCCCTAACCACTACGCGGCATTTGACCTCCCAACGTTTCTGGTCTTCACTGCGATCGGCTTGGGTCTGATCTGGCACGCGGTGAAGTTTTCACCCAAGGTTGGAACTTCCGTTTAACACAGTTCCAGTTAAGTAATTTGATCAAATACAACGGGCCGCAGTCCATCGCGGCCCGTTTGTAGTTAACCACTATTTATTTTGTAAATATAACTAAATAAACATGATAAAGTACATTAAAACGGTTGCTATATACGTCTCTGATCAACCGAAATCATTATCATTTTATACAGATGGACTCGGATTGGAAGTCCGGAGACGCGAGACTATGGGCCCACAGGGAGACTGGGTGGAGCTGGCTCCCAAGGGGGGCCAATCCTGCCTGGTCCTTTACCCCCGCGCCATGATGCCGGACTGGGAGAATCGCCGGCCGTCCATTGTTTTTCATTGCGCCGATGTTGAGCAGACTTATCAAGAACTGGTAGCTCGGGGAGTCGAGTTTCGGGAAGCGCCCAAGAGGCTGCCTTGGGGCATATTCGCTCAGTTCACCGACCCAGATGGCAATGAGTTCCTCATCCACTCCCCAGCGGCCTGACCTGCGACGGGGATGATTGAATGGATGGGTCAGAATATCCCGCGACAAAAAAAGCGCTTGACGCAGCTTCCGATGCAAAAGCACGTCGGGGCGCACGGGAAGCCGCGTCCTCCCCGGGGTTGGAGTCGCGCGGGCTTTTCGCTTCAAGACTCCGAATTGGCGGCAATCTATGAGTGAACAATCCGGATGGCACGAGGAGATGCAGTCGGCGTTCCTTTACCGCGTTGTGGCGGAAAAAGAGGCGGGCACGTCGCGCCAGGCACTGTTCTCCGGGCTGGCGGATGCCGCCGAAAAACAGGCGGGGATGTGGCTGGAAACTGCGCGCAAGCAGGGCCGGATGCCAACCGAAACGCGTTACCAACCCGATCTCCGCACGCGCATTGTAGCCGACCTGATTCGGCTCCTCGGACCACGGCACATGCGCCCCGTGCTGGCGGCGATGAAGATTCGCGGACTGTCCATCTATTCCAACGCGCCCATATCGGCTAGCACTGCGGGCGGCGCAGGCGGGGGGGCAACTGAAGGCGCGGGGCATGCCATGCCCACCGCAGCCACCACGGGCACCATGGAGCTTCGGCATCGGGGGCTTTCTTCCGGCGGAAATCTGCGGGCCGCCGTCTTCGGCGTGAATGACGGCCTCGTCTCCAACGCCAGCCTCATCATGGGCGTCGCTGGGGCTACGCTGGATGCCGCCCGAAATAATCCATCCGACATGATCGTCCTGTCTGGGTTCGCCGGACTGCTGGCCGGAGCGTTCTCGATGGCCGCGGGCGAATATATCTCGGTGCGCTCGCAACGGGAAATGTACGAGCACCAGATCGGGCTCGAACGCGAGGAACTGGCCGAGTATCCCGAAGAGGAAGCCGCCGAGCTGGCACTAATCTACGAAGCGCGCGGCCTGAGCAGGCCCGAAGCCGCGAAGCTGGCGCAGGCCATGATCGCTGATCCGGAGCAAGGTCTCGCCACGCTTGCGCGCGAAGAGTTGGGATTGAATCCGGAAGAACTAGGCTCGCCCTGGGGCGCGGCGATATTTTCCTTCATGGCCTTCTCCGCCGGTGCACTGATTCCGCTGACTCCCTTCCTGCTGCTCAGCGTGGACCAGGCGCTCTACGTAACCGCTGCAGTCACAGCCATCTCACTATTCTCTGTCGGTGCCACGTTGAGCCTGTTCACCGGCCAGGCGGCGGTGCGCGGCGGCCTGCGCATGTTGTTCATCGGCGGCGCGGCTGGCCTGCTCACCTTCTCCATCGGTAAAATCCTCGGCGTCAATTTGTCATGAGCGCTAAAGCGAGTATGAGCTCGCCTCCCGGGGGGCATGTCAAAGACCAAGCTGGGGAGGTAGTGAGTGGGGAAAATGGAATGGAGAGAGATCGGCACTCTGCTTTACACTCGACCCTGCGCGCGCGTTGGCCGTCGCGGTGTTAGTCGAGCAAAATGAAGATGGCGCGATTCAAGGTTGGTGTTGAACGTATTAAAAACATCGGCCCCGGTTTTAACCGAGGCCGATGGAAGTTCCAAAACTCTACCGAGCGCAACGTCATCGGATACTGATTGACCGTCACGCTCCGCTCTACCGCATCTGTAAAGTTACCGGGTTGCTGAGGCGGCCGCCAGCATTTACTATTACTGTTACGCTGGTGCCGGTGCGCACGGTATCCGGGACAAGGAAGTTGATCTGATTGAGTCCGGCGCAACAGCCAGCTAATCCCGCGAACTCAGGCAGTACGAAGATGCCATCCACCGCCAGGGAAACATCTAACGCCGCGGCGGATGCCTCGGTGGGCACAGCTCCCGTAGGCACCGCCGGAGTGGTTCCGCCCAGGCCCGTTGCATAGAGAGTCAATATTTCATCTCGCTCCGCTGGATTCGCGGCGGTAACCAAAGAGCCATTGGCATGGGTAATAGCACCAGCACCAATCCCATTGGATGTGGTTGTAAAAATTCCCGGAGCGGCAACTTCCAGGTTGACGGTTCGGACAACGCTTTGCCGGCCATCAACCGTAACCTGGACATTAACAGGTCCAGGTCCTGCCTCGGAAGGAATCTGCACGCCGAGCTGAGTGGGCGTGGCGTAGAAAATTGGGACTGGTGCTCCACTGACACGGACCTGAGCGCCCGCCATGGTGGTCCCCAAACGGCCATCTCCGCCAAATTGCGGATTGCATGACGGAGGCAGGCACGAGGTGCCATTGGTGAGGTTGGTGCCAAAGATGGCCGCAATGGAACCCGGCGCCAGGGACGCGGACGCCTGATTGTAGCTGGCATTGTTTACGATTCCGCCAGTGCTGATCAAGGGCAGTGGCGCTGCCACAGTGAAGGTAACCGGAATTTCCTTCGGCGTGCCAATCGCTCCCGGTGAAGAAACCTGCACATGTCCGCTGTAGGTTCCAGCGGCAAGGTTTCCCACGGTTGCAGCCACGACCAGAGCAGTATTCTGAGTTCCCGAGGTAGGTGTAATGTTCAACCAGTTGCCACCATTTGACGTGGTGGCGAGGGCTGCCCAGCTTAAAAACCCAAAGGCTGCATCCGAGACAGTAATGGTTTGAGTCGCGGGGTTGCTGCCACCGGAGGTTGCGCTAAACGACAAGCTGGTGGGAGACACCGCCAAGGTGGGAGCTGGCACGATGGCAATTATCACACTGGTGCTCACCGCCGATATCGCTTCGCTCAGGTTGTTCAAGGCAAAAGCTTGGAGAGTTATCTGACTGGTTTGTGGCGTCGCGCCGGGAACCGCTGACAATATGATCGTTCCCGTATTGCCCAATCCGGGGCTAAGCACCCCGCCGGAGACGGTGCTTGGCAAACCGGAAACAGTGAAACCCACATTGCCGGTAAAATTGAAGCGGCTTATCGTAATTTCCATCCGCTGCGCGCTGCCCCCGGGAATCATGCTGAGGACGCCTGGAACGAACGTTTCAAGCGACACGCGCGGCGAGTTGGCTACATTTGAAATGCGAAGAATTCTGGAATTCCCCACATCGGAAACCAGCATACTGCCGGAAGCCGTGAAATTGATGGACCGGGGATTACTAAAAGCGGTTTCAATCGCTTGCTTTCCCACGCCATTATCCGAGCTCTCTCCGGTTCCGGCGATGGTTTGTATCTTCTGCGTGGGAGTGATAATGCGGATCCTGTGATTTTGTGAATCGGCGATGTAAAGTGTATTACTGGAATCCACCGTCAGCCCGTGCGGGGTATTCAATTGCGCCAATACCGCGGGACCAGCGTCGCCGGAAAATCCTTTCGGCCCGCTACCAGCCACCGTGGAGATGATACCCTGTGGAGAAACTTTCCGGACTCGTGAATTATCGCCGAAAAAGTCATACATTGAAATGTAGAGGTTGCCCAGTGAATCCAGCGCCAGTCCACGGGGCGCGTGAATGGAGGCGTCAATGGCCAGCCCGCCGTCGCCTGCGAATCCTTCAACCCCGTTGCCCGCCACAAGGGTAACCACACCCGCCGGAGTGATGCGCTGTACGCGGAAATTTCCAGTATCGGCAATGTAAAGATTCCCCGCGCTGTCAAACGCCAGGTCCGTGGGCCGGCTCAGGCCAACCAAAAAGGACGTGTCGCCTTCAGCGAAATTGCCCGTACGGCCATTGCCGGCATAGACGCGGCCCACCAACCAGAATGAGGTTTCAAAACCAGGGCGCGGTTCTCGAGTAATTCGGATGATTCGGCCTCTTGTGGAATCGGAAACATAAAGGCTGCCATCCAACCCAAAGCGCATTCCCTCGGCTCCGTTCAGATTGAGCTTAAAGGCTTCGGCATCCCTGCGCAGAAACGAAGGGTCAAGGGGATCGAGGATCACCGCTCCGCCGCCCGCATACACTGCGCTTGTTCCACTCACATTAATGCGGGTGACACGCCCGACGTTCGTCTCCAGGACATAAACATTGCCCTCCGCGTCGCTGGCTACGGAATTGGCGGCATTGAATGTAATATCCGGAGGATTTACGGCAGAGACAAGCTGTGCCTGAACGCGCAGCGTCCCGGCAGCAACCAATAAAATACACAGGACAAGCCATCGGAACCAGGCACTGCGTTGATCCGGACAAACTCTTTTTTTCATGAACATCACCCACCAGGAAATTGGTTTTTAAAACTTACTACCCCAGGGAAATCCACCTATCGCAACATGATCTCGGCACACTTGGCAAATTTTATCATTCTAGCAGCTCCATTGGCCCTTCCAAAAATTGTACTCGTTCCAGATGAGGCACATATGCCGGATTCGCCAGTGGCCTGAATTCATCACTGATCTCCGACCCTCACCGCGCTGGCTCATCCGGCTTGGCGTAGGCTTCATGCAATTTCACTGGCGCAACCTTGGGACGGCGCAGGCGCAGATTCAGCATCTCCACGAAGATCGAGAAGGCCATCGAGAAATAGATGTAGCCTTTTGGCACATGCACGTCGAAGCCTTCCACCATCAGCGTCATGCCCACCAGCAGCAGAAAACTCAACGCCAGCATTTTCACCGTAGGGTGACGGTCCACAAAAGAGCCAACCGGCCCAGCGAAGATCATCATAAATATCACCGCTCCCACGATAGCCGTGATCATGATGCTGACATTTTGCACCAGTCCCACGGCGGTGATCACAGAGTCGAGAGAAAACACCATATCGAGAATGATAATTTGCACCAGCACGCTCATAAATGTGGGGGAAACTTGCGACGAACTGTGGCCGGTCTCGCCTTCCAGCTTCTGATGAATCTCGTGCGTGCTCTTGGCCATCAGAAACAGACCACCGCCTATCAGTACGATGTCGCGACCGGAGATTGCGTTGCCCAACAGCGTAAACATCGGCTCGGTCAGACGGATCACCCAACTGATCGAGAGCAGCAACCCGATGCGCATGATCATGGCTAGCCACAATCCCAATTGCCGCGCTTTCGCCTGCTGCGCCACCGGAAGTTTCCCCGAGAGAATGGAAAGAAAAATTACATTGTCGATCCCTAAAACAATCTCCAAACTCAAGAGCGTGGCAAATGCAATCAATGACTGCGGGTCCGTTAACCATCCCATTTATGGCATCTCCTCTGTGCGGCTGGCAAAAGCCCTGCGATTCCAAACCGTAACCGTTTCCTATCCCTTCACGCACTACCTGTTACTTTCACAATTATCGCGGTGGCCGCAGCAGCTTCTTCATGATTTTTCCCGTGCCGCCTTTCGGCAACGCGCTGATGAATTCAATTTGCCGCGGAATTTTGAACTGGGCCAGCTTGCCGCCCAGGAAGCTGCTCAACTGCTCCACCGTGGTCGCCGCGTTTTTCCTTAGGACCACCAGCGCCTTCGGCACCTCGCCCCACTTCGCGTCCGGGATGGCGATGACCGCGCACTCCAGCACATCCGGATGCGCGGAGAGCGCGCGCTCAATCTCCAGCGACGAGATATTCTCTCCGCCGCTGATAATGATCTCCTTCTTGCGGTCGACTATTTGAACGAAGCCTTGTTCGTCCCACACGGCCATATCACCCGTGTGCAGCCATCCATCGCGCAACGCGGCGTCCGTTTCACTGGGATTCTCCCAGTAGCCATCGAACACGCCATCGCCACGAGCAACAATCTCCCCCATTGTCCGGCCATCCTTGGCGACTTCCATTCCTTGCTCGTCCACCACGCGCAGTTCGGCGCCAATGATCTCGCGCCCGGTCATGGCCTTGCGTCGCAATTGTTGCGCCGGGTCCATGCCGCGTCCCAACTTGCCGAGCCGTGAAATGCTCAGCACCGGACCGGACTCGGTTAATCCGTAACCGCAGTAACACAGGCACCCGAAGGCCCTTTCCATGCGCAGGATCAACTCAGGCGATGCCGCTGCGCCGCCTAGCTCCGTCCACTCGAGCGATGAAAGATCGTGCCGGACGCCGCCCGTTTCCAGATATTCCAGCAGCATGATGGCCATCGTTGGCACTAAACATAGTGCGGTTACTTTTTCGCGTTCGACCAGACGGCACAACTCCGCCGGTTCAAACTTTCGCAGCAAAATGTGCCGTGCGCCCACTGCCGTCAGCATGTGTGCGTTGCCCCAGCTATTGGCGTGATATAGGGGAATTGTATGCACTTGCGCCATATCGTCCGTGTACTGCTTGGCAATCAACGCGCTTAACGCATGCAGATAGAGCGTGCGGTGGCTCAGCATCACGCCCTTGGGGTCACCGGTGGTCCCGCTGGTGTAGAACATCTCGGCGATGACGTCTTCATTTACATCCGTGCAGTCACTCGTAAGTGGCGCGGCCCACTCCACCAGATCGTCGTAGCTTCCAGAAAATGGGGATGGAAATTCGATCGATTCTTCGTTGTCGGTAGTTCTCGGCGGTGCGGTCAATGGAATGAAGTGCTCCAACTCAGGCGCTTCAGCACGAAAACCCTCGACGAGAGCGGCGAACTCCACATCGTAAAACAGCACTCGCGCATCGGAGTCGCGCAGGATCGCCGCCAACTCAGTGGCGGCCAGCCGAACGTTCAATGGCAGCAGCACGCCAGTCGCCATGGGAACGCCGAAGTAGGACTCCAGCAGGCGATGGCAGTTCCAGCTCAGCACCGCCACACACTCGCCCGACCGCACGCCAAGCGCGCGCAACCCACCAGCCAAACGGCGGCAGCGATCAGCAAACTCCGCGTATGTGAAGCGCTCCTCGCCGCACACCACGCCTTCTTTATTTCCATAGAGCCGGGCCGCTCGTTCCAGAAACCTCAGCGGTGTAAGGGGAATCTTCATCCTGAATCTCAGTCTCCCAACATTCCAAGCACCAAAACATTTCACAGCGCAGGAAGAAAGCATAACCGACTTGCGCCGTCCGGCTCAATTGACGGCGTCAGTTTGTGTCCCGGGTAGGACAGGCCGGAGGTCTACCCTACCGATGCCCATCGACCGCCTTCAATTGACGCTCGTGAAAACTAAAGAATATAATGGACTTTCTATGTTTTCGATCCTGGCATTCTGAGCATTGCGTTGAGGAGTAGGCGTGTCGCAAAAAGTGGTTGCCGTGTATCCGGGCAGTTTCGATCCCATCACCAACGGCCACCTCGACCTGGTCGAGCGCGGCAGCAAGCTCTTTGGCGAGTTGATCGTAGCCGTCCTGCGCAACTCCGGCAAGAATCCGCTGTTCTCCGTGGAGGAGCGCGTCGAAATGATGCGCGAGGCTACCCGGCCCTGGGCCAATGTCAAAGTCGATTCCTTCGATGGGCTGCTGGTGGACTACGCCGCGCAAAAAAAGGCCAAGGTGATTCTGCGCGGCTTGCGTGCCGTCTCCGACTTTGAAAACGAAATGCAGATGGCCTTGATGAATCGCAAGCTCGACGGCAATCTCGAAATCGTCTTCATGATGCCGGGCGTCGCCTACACTTATCTGAGTTCCCGGCTGGTGCGCGAGGTCGTCCAACTGGGCGGAAATGTGCGCGGCCTGGTCCCTCCGCTGGTTTCCAAGCGGCTGCACGCCAAGCTCGACGGAGACCGCGTAAAATCCACCGCGTCCCCCAGCACGCGGACCCGGTAGCCGGTACCGCTTCCGACGCGAAATCTCAATCACACTAAACGAAATCAATCCGAGGTAATAGCAATGGCCAACAGCACAGCCAACACAACAAAAAGAGAAATCAAACTATCAGACCGCGTCTCGCGCATCTCCGTCTCGTCGACGATGGCGGTGGCCGCCGAGGCCGAACGCCTCCGCGCCGAGGGCAAAGACCTGGTGGACTTCGGCGCGGGCGAGCCTGACTTCCCCACGCCCGACAACGTGAAGGAAGCGGCCATCAAAGCCATCCGCGACAATTTCTCGAAGTACACCGCCGCACCCGGCACCATGGAGCTGCGCAAGGCGATTGTCGATCGCCACGCCGCCGACTTCGGGACTTCATACACGCCCTCTGAGTGCATCGCCACCGCCGGTGGCAAGCAGGCCATCTTCAACGCTATCAGCTCGCTCATCAATCCCGGCGATGAAGTGATCCTGCCCGTTCCGTACTGGGTTACCTTCGCCGATCTGATCAACTACGCGGGCGGCAAGCCGGTGATGGTCGAGACGCGCGAAGAGTCCGGCTTCGAGCTGACCGCCGAGATGGTCAAGAAGGCCATCACGCCGCGCACCAAGCTGGCCATCATCAATTCGCCGAACAATCCCAGCGGCGCAGTAGTCCCGCTGGCCGAGGCCGAGCGCATTCTGGAAGTCTGCGCCGCGCACAACGTTTGGCTGATGACCGACGAGTGCTACTGCCAGTTCTTCTACGAGACCAAGCCCTATTCACTCGCGGGAGCTAAGGACGCCAAGGACAACATCATCGTGGTCGGCTCGCTCTCGAAGACTTACGCCATGACCGGCTGGCGCGTGGGCTTCGCGCTCGGGCCCGCACCCATCATCGGCGCGATGGGCAAGCTGCAAAGCCACAGCACCTCGAACCCGTCGTCGATCGCGCAGAAGGCCGCCGTCGAAGCCGTGCGCGGCTCGCAGGACTCCGTGCCGGTAATGCTCGCCGAGTACCGCCGCCGCCGCGACTTCGTCGTCCCCAAGCTGCGCGCCATCCCCGGCGTGGTCTGCAACATGCCGCAAGGCGCGTTCTACGCCTACCCCAACATCGGCAAATATTTGGGCGCAGGCCGCGCCGCGGCAACCGCCACAGAGCTATCCAGCCGCCTGCTGCGCGAAGCTGGCGTGGTGGTAGTCCCCGGCGAAGCCTTCGGCACCAACGAACACTTCCGCCTCAGCTACGCCACCTCCATGGAGCAACTGGAAAAAGGCCTCGACCGCCTGGCAAAATTCTTCGCCGCGCAGGGTTAATCAGAGCCGCGACCGGAAGGGAGCGGTCGTCAAAAGTCCACCCACCTTAGCACGAAGCCCCCGATCTTATCCGTCGGAGGCTTGTATTTCACCAAGAAGTCAGGCAATTCTTGTTTCGCCTACCTTGAATAGCAGTAGACTAATCCCATGCAAAGAATGCGCCAATTCCTCTGCTTCGCACTGGTATTGACCCAACTCAATGCGGGTGGCTGGGCCTGCTCATATTCCGCCCCACTTTGGATTCCCAACAGTTTCGCATCTTCCCCGCTATATAAGTTCATGGTGGGCAAAGAGAAAGACTCGAAGTCTGGTTACATTGATCAAACAGGAAAAGTAGTAATTCAACCTACGCTCTCACTCCAGCCGATCTTCGTATCTTCGGAGTTCCGGGATGGAATGCTAAAAGTCAGCCATGGAAAGTACTGGGATGTCAGCGGAAGAGTTGCGATCGATATTGCGGTGGAGCAGTCCGCTGAATTCTCGGAGGGATTGGCCGCGGCTAAGGTACGAGTAAAGGAAATCGGGTTATGGGGCTTCATCGACCGATCCGGCAAATTCGCGATCCAACCCAAATTCAACGCGATGCCGCAACCTTTCTCGGATGGGTTGTCCTTGGTCGTGGTTGGAGACCGCGTTGGCTACATCAACAAGTCCGGAGAGTTCGCGATTGAACCCAAGTTCATGGCTGGGCGGCCATTCTTTGAAGGTCGGGCTCTGGTGATCGTGGAGGGCCCCTGCGCACTGGAGTTCCATAGTGATTGTTTTTCGAGCATCACCTTCCCACAGCCAGCGCGTGAGCTATCAAACCCAAATTATCGAAAGTGCAAGTATGCTTTTATTGATACCCATGGGTCTGTAATCAGCAGCGACCGTTACGACGAGGCTTTAAATTTCTCTGAAGGACTCGCTGCTGTCCGTGTCGGCAAAATGTGGGGCTACGTCGACCAGAGCGGCCGCATGGCAATTCCTCTTATGTTCTATGATGCTGAGAGTTTTTCCGAAGGATTGGCAGTCATTGGTGAACCGTTTCCTATTTCCAGATATACCGGGAAAAGGGGTTGGAGTCCGGGAGACCCGAAGCCCCCGGAATGGAGGTACGGTTTTATCAACGCGAGAGGCGCTGTTGTAATTGAACCTCAGTTTGCATCAGCTAAACCATTTCACGATGGGGTTGCCGTGGCATCTGACAGCTTTTTGGTCCGTGGAACTAACCATTACTACATAGGCCAGGACGGCAAGCGAGCGTTTCCGGGCAACTTTAACGATGCAAGCTCCTTCTTTCGTGGACTTGCTCATGTGCGCCTGAGCAATGGATATCGACAAGCTTGGTATGAGCTCGGCGCCTACGCCTACATTGATCGAGCGGGTAGAATTGTTTTTTCATACGACCCTGAAGTATTCCAGCCAACACCCCAGTAGTTCTCCATCCATTAGAACACTGCTGATTGTGCTACATTGAGGGGTTGAGGCGTCTGCACGTGAACTCTCCTTCCGACTCCAATTCACTGTCTGGTCCGGTGCGATGCGATGCGCCGTTGAAGCTCGTGCCGCGCTTTGTCGAGCGCGTCTGGGGCGTAGACGACATCAGCTCGTACTACCCCAGTCACAAAGTAGCTGAACCACCGATCGGCGAAGTCTGGCTTACCGGCGAAGAAAACGTCGTCGCCGATGGGCCGGGCTCTGGAGCAAACTCCGGCGCGTTCGGCGGGAAAACTCTTTCCGAGATCATACGGCTGTGTGGCGATTCGCTGCTCGGCAAGCAGACGAGGACGCATCCCTCGGGCCGGCCAGTGTTTCCGTTGTTGGTGAAGTTCCTATTCACGAGTGACAAGCTGAGCGTGCAGTTGCATCCTTCAGACAGCGCGGCGGCAGCGAACGGTTCGTGGGGCAAGACGGAAATGTGGCACGTGCTGGACGCGCAGCGCGTGGACGGCAAACCCGCCGCGCTCGCCGTGGGCTTTCTGCCCGAGGCGCGTGAGCGGTTGCGCGCCAACCCCAACCTGCTGCGCGAGGCCATCGCCAGCGGCGCGATCGAGCAGATGCTTGACTGGCGCGAGGTCCATGCGGGCGAGAGCTACTACGTTCCCGCCGGAACTGTACATGCCATCGGCGCGGGGCTGACCATCTGCGAAATTCAACAGACCTCCGACATCACCTATCGCCTTTACGACTACCGCCGCCCCGGCATGGACGGCCAGCCGCGCGCGTTGCACGTTGAGCAAGGCCTTGAGGTGATTGCGTGGGACACGCCTTCGGGTCTGACCAACCCTGTCGAGATGTCGCTGCCGCCGATGGAGCGCATGCTGCTTGCCGCGTGTCCGCTGTTCGCCACCGAGCGCTGCGAAGTGCGCTCGACGCAAGTCCATCTGACCGAGAATCGCATGGAGATTTGGGTGGGACTGGCGGGCGTGTTGGAGATGCGCACGGGCGATCTGGCCGCGGCGCTCCAGGAAGCGGCATCGGGCACAGGCGAGCCGCTACACCTTAGCCCCGGCGAGGCTGTGGTGCTGCCCGCCGATCTGCCCTGGGTGCAGATTAATCCGCGCCCCATCGGAGCCAAGGCAAGCTTCTTGCGCGTCTACATTCCCAACTTTGAAGACAGTCTGATCGAGGCGTTGCGGCTGCGCGGCGTCTCGGCGGCCCACCTGCGCCGCGTCTGCTTTCCATAAAAACAAAGGGTGTTGGGGGTGGGGTGTAGGGAAAATCCAAGCCCCACACCCAACACCCTGCACCCCATACCCGATGTTGTTTTTCCAGCTACTCTCCGTCCACGTAGCGCATCTTGTTGTTGAACTCGATCTGTGGGCCGACGGGCTGGCGGCCCAGTTCGGTCGCATACTCGGCGCGCAGCACCCGCACTTTGCCGCCCACCACTGTCATCAGCGGGTGGATGGCGGCAAGTTGATCCACCGGCGTGGTCAGGAAGTCGCCGCTGAGGACCAAAAAGTCGGCGTACTTGCCCTTTTCAAGCGTGCCGATCACGTCTTCCTTCATCACATAGCGCGCCGGCCAACTGGTCATCATCTTGAGCAGCGTGTTGCGATCAACAGCCTCTTCCGGCGAAACGTCGTTGCCCATCTCGTTCTTGCGCGTGATAAACGGGACAGCTCCATAGAAATACGTCCGCGCGCTGAGGCCCACCACGCCCGCTTCGTTCTCTACAGACGGCACCACGCCATGCTCGATGGCGCTCTTGATGGGCGCGATGCGCTTGATGTAAATCTTCGGATACTTGGTGTCGCCGATCCAAAAGAAGCTGCGCGACAGCACATTGCCGCCGCAGGAAATGTACATGCCGAACTTGCCCATGCGCGGCAGTTGTTCAATAGATGGATAGAAGCCGCAATGGTCCGTGGTCAGCCGCCGCGACTTGATGTAGTCGAGCGTGATGGCGGAATTCTCCTTCATGGCGGCGTCAATGGAGTCCATGAAATACTCGACGCCTTTGTCGGCATAGGCGTGGCCTACGTTTACGCGCTGATAGTTGGCAATGGCGGTTTTCGTGGCCTTGAACATCGGCGAGCCTTCGGCGTTCTGGCAAAACTCCATGTCCTTGATGGCCTTGGGCGCCTCCATCGACGAGCAGAAGCGCGGCGGCCCGGAGTCAATCGAGCCGAGGCCCACGCCGGCCTGCCAGAAATACGGCGTGCCCATGCCAGCCATGTCGCCCATGCGGCGGTAGAAATTCTCCGGATCGGGATAGCCCGCCGCCAGCCCGTACCAGTGCGTGTAGGCGAAGCGAATCGGCATGCGATCGGCGCGCGCCAGGTGGTTGAACGCATCGAGGAAGCGCTGACCCATCAGGTGCGAGACAAAGGTGGTGATGCCCACGGCGGCGTTTTTGGCGAGGCCTTCTTCCACGATCTGCGCCAGCTCCGGCACGCGCGTGTTGAAATAATTGTCGATCACCAGGCCGCGTCCATACTGCGGAGCGGTGCCGCGCACTCGCCCATCGGCGTCAATGCCGGCGGCGTCCTGCGAGAAGTTCGACCCGTAAAGTTTCTTGATGCCCTCAATGCCCGCCGTGTTAATGACGTAAGAAGGATGCGCCGTCAGCATGATGGGATGATTCGGCGCAATGCGATCCAGCATGGCCTTGGTATATTTCTTTTGCGCCAGAAAGGCTACGCCAGGCGTGGTGCCCGCGCCGCCTCCGCCGCCCACTTCAACAAATGCCCAGCGGCCCACGGGACTCGATTTCACATACTCCTGCACGGCGAGCGTAGTTCCCTTCTCCAGCTCGGCGTCCGTCTTGCCCACCACCTTAATGGACGAGGAGATCGCGCGCACGGCTTCGGGATGATCGTTCAACCAGTTGTTCAACTCGTTGTTGTGAATGTGCGTATGCGAATCGATGATGCCCGGCATCACCATGCGGCCCTTCAGATCGTACTTCTGCGTATTCGGCCCCGCCATGGCCAGCACACGCGCATTGGTGCCGACAAGCTGAATGCGCCCATCGCGGATAGCCATCGCCTCCGCGGTGGTCCCGATCTTGGTGTTCAAGCCGAACGAAACATCGTCCATGGTGACAATCTTGCCGTTGTGAACAATGATCTCCGGATACGCGACCACATCCTCGGACACGCTCGCCATCTGCTGCGCCGGCGCGCGGAGCGCTACTACACTGATTAGCCAAAATGCCGCAACAGCCACTCGCATGGTGGCGGAAGCATTGAAATATTTCATCGGGTAACCCTCCTCCAGAAACAGCCTTGCTGAAAAGTGGGCCTATTTTCCTCCCGTCATCAACGAGAGTCAAGCAAGAGAGTTGGGAGAGTTGCGGTCGGCAACATTGCACGCCTCGTTCAATGTGGTTGGGCTGGGTTCAACCTGGTTCCACGACTTTCCCATCTGAATCACGGGCTACCCAGCTTCCGTTCTCGACTACGAATGAAAGTTGGTCGCCCTTGTTGCGAAGAGTCCACTGATCGAGGCGGCCTCTCCATTGAATTGACCCATCGCCCCCCAACTCCCCTGCAGTATCGAGAACTGTGATCTGATACCCGAAATCGAGTTCAGCATCGATCCGTGCAAGTTCCGCCTTCACGAAACGTAGATGATTGTCTGCATACTGCGACTTTAGGGCGAAGTTGTCAGCGTTCGCACGCATCGCCACGGCAGGATAAAGCAAGCCGCCAAAGAGATCGTCTGCGAAAAGCTTCTCTGCTACAGCAACTGTGAGTTTGTAGTTGCCCTCTTCACCTATTGCAACGCGTCGTGTGAACAACTTGGCGAGAAATTCCACAATCTCCTCGACCCCATCCAGAGCTGGAATCTCAGCTGCCTCACGACTCCATCCTGCCTGAGTTCGTCCGGAGCCAATTGTGCCGAATGCCTCGCGTGTATAGCCGACATGATTGACAAGCAAGGGAGAGGTTGTCTCCCATTGGACTATGGCAACGGTTGATCCAACAGGCGGTCGAGACTCGAAAAAAACTGCCCCGCGCGCTGCACTACAGTAGAGGACTGGAGTTCCAGGTCTATTGGCCCGACCGAGGGTGACTAAGTGCGCCGGGGGGTATGAAAGTTCTCGAATGTTGGTCGGCTTATCGCATAATCGGGCTCGGAAGAGGCGCAGCCCCGGAGGGAATCGAGGTGCGCGGACTTGATAGCCACGGAATACTGGTATAAGAAGCTGCTTAATCTGTTCGATGGACTCGCTTCGCAGGTCGAGGCTCTGAATTGTGGCGATTGCTAATCTAGCAGCGATGACATCTAGCTTAATTGGAGCAGAGTCTGCCATTCAGAAGTATTTTATACTTGGGGCGCGAAATTGCGTACTAGGCAATCCGGGCCTTTCTGTCCGAGCCGAGTAGTGATTATCATTACCAGACCGGTTCGCTTGCCCGAGTAGTCGGCGATGCTGTCGGCAAAAAAAAGAGCCCAGGACGATCCTAGGCCCCTAGAAATTGTCCTCTTTCTTTGCAGCTTACTCCGGCCCGGCTGAATTTTCCGATTGGCGGTTCCAGACGATCTGCGGACCGACGGGAGCTTTGCCTACTTCCTTGGCGAAGTCCGCGCGGAGCAGTTGGGTCTTGCCGCCCACCACGGTCATCACTGGATACACGTCGTAGAGGGCGTCCGGCGGGCCTTCGAAGTAATCCTTGCTCAGGATCACGATGTCAGCCAGCTTGCCCTTTTCGAGCGAGCCTAGTTCGTTCTCGCGCATGATGTAGCGGGCCGCCCAGTTGGTCATCATTTTGAGCAGCGTATTGCGGTCGATGGCTTCGTCGGGCGAGACGTCCTTACCGCGCGCGTTCTTGCGCGTCAGGAACGGGATGGCGTGGCCGAAGTAGGAGATCGAGCCGCTCTCCTTCAGCCCGGCTTCGCTCTCGAAGGTAACCATCACGCCGCCGGCGATGGCGCTTCTGATGGGCGCGATCTGCTTCATGTACTCCGGTGCGAAGCGCGTGGGGCCGATCCAAGGCTCGCTGCGCGTCAGCACGTTGGCGCCGCAACTGATGATCATGCCGAACTTCGCCAGCCGCGGTATCTGCGTGATGCGCGGATAGAAGCCGCAGTGATCCGAGGTCAGACGCAGTTCCTTGATGTAATCGAGCGTGATCGCGGGATTGGTCTTCATGGCTTCTTCCACGGCGTCGAGGAAGTAGTCTACGCCCTTGTCGGCGAAAGCGTGTCCCACCTGCACGCGCTGGTAATTTTCAATCAGCGTCTTGGTGGTTTTATACTCCCGCGTGCCGGGGCCGTTCTGGCACCACTCAAGTTCCTTGATCTCTTTCGATGCTTCCATGGTGGAGCAGAAGCGCGGCGGCCCCGAGTCGATGGCACCCAAGCCCACGCCGGCCTGCCAGAACATATCGCTGCCGTGCCCGCGCATGTCGCCCATCTTCTTGTAGAAAATCTCCGAGTCGGCGTAGCCAGCGGCGAAACCGAACCAATGCGTGTAGCCGAAGCGCACGGGCATGCGATTCTGCCGCACCAGCATGTTGAAGGCGTCCAAGAACCGCTCGCCCATGATGTGCGACACATAGCTGGTGATGCCGGCGGCAGCGTTCAGGCGCAGCCCGTCTTCGGTGATCTTGGCCAGCTCCGGCACGCGCGAGCGGAAATAGAGGTCGGTGAGAATCTCGCGACGATACTGAGCGGCGGTAGATTTGATGCGGCCGAACTCATCGAGACCTGCGGCGTCGGCTGAAACCTTTCCGTAGAGCATCTCCAGCGTCTTCACGAATTGCGTGTTCACGATGTAGGAAGGATGCGAGAACAGGATCACCGGGTGCTGAGGCGACAGCGGGTCCAGCATGGAGATGGTGAACTTCTTCTGCGCCAGGAAGAGGATTCCGTTGACGTTGCCCGTGCCGCCACCGACGGTGATGTAGGCGATGCGTCCGGGCTTTTGGCTGCGGGCATGCTCGCGCACCATGGTGGTGATGGCCTGCACCAACTCTTCGTCCGTCTTGCCGGTAACGGCGTAGGAGTTGGCGTTTTCCTGCTCGGCCTCGGGATGCTTGAGTAACCACTCGCTCAACGCGCCATTGTGGATGTGGGTGTGAGTGTCAATGATGCCGGGCATCACCATGCGGCCCTTGGCGTCATACTTCTCGGTGGCCGGGCCGGCCAGGCGCAGCATCTGATCATTGGTGCCGAGCGCCATGATCTTGCCGTCGCGCACGGCCAGCGCCTGCACGATGGTGCCCACGGGCCGATTCAATCCAAAGGAGTGATCATCCATGGTGACAACTTTGGCATTGTGGATGACCATCTGCGGATAGACCGCCACCTCCACGGGAACGGTAACGGTCTGCTGCGCCCACGCCGCCGCGGACAGGCACGAGACGAGCAGTGCCGCGAATGCTACATGCTGAAACTTTTGCATACCTGTACTTCCTCCTTAATAACTTTCAGATATTTGATGACGCCGGTGAAGCATGCTTTCAGGCTGAATGGTTTCTGTCGCGAAGTCCTGCTGACGGGAACATGGTACTGAAGAGCAACGGATGGCGCAATCAACATTTTCGGGCTGGCCTAAGGAGTGGGAGGAGGGAGTGAAACTAGAGGCGTTTAATTCCCGTTCCGAATAATTGTACGGCCAGGGCGGCGATGCCCAGAACGATGCCCGCGCCGAGCAGCGCGGCGGAAGGTGAAAATTTTTCGGCCACCGCGCCCAGCGCCAATCCACCCAGCGGCATGCCGCCGCGAAAGGCCAGCATGAAGATGCTCATGGTGCGCCCGCGCATCTCCTCCGCCGTGCCGAGCTGAACCAGCGAAGTAATGGAGGCGAACAGGGTGATGATGGCCATGCCGGTGAGAAACAGAACGCAATAACTCAACGCGAGGTTGCGGGAAAGCGCAAACACAGCCAGCAGGACGGCGAGGCCCCCTTGCACCTGCAGCGTGAGGCCCACCTGACGACGGTCATGGGGCAGGCCCGCGTAGAGGATCGCGCCGGTGATGGCTCCGGCTCCCGAAGTGGCCACCAGATAGGAAAATCCCGTGGCATCCAGATGAAACACCTGCTTGGCGAAGACCGGCAGCAGGGTCATGATGGGGATCGCGCAGAAGGTGCTGATGAAACCGAGCACGCTTAACTGCCATAGCGCGCCGCGACTTTTCACATAAACGAAACCCTGCTTCAGCCCTTCGTAAACAGTCTCCTGAGTCTTCTTGGGGATGAACGTCGCCTTAATCATGTACAGGCTGACGACCACGGCGAAAAACGAGAGCGCATTCAGGCCAAAGCACAGAACCATGCCGCCCGCGGCCATCACGCCACCGGCGATCAGCGGCCCCACCATGCGTGCCAGATTGAATTGGATGGAGTTCAGCGCGATGGCATTGGGCACTTCTTCTCGGCCCACCAGGCCAGGAATCAGCGCCTGATATGCCGGCCCGCCAAAGGCCTGACCCACGCCGGAGATGAATACCAACGCCAAAATATGCCAGATGTTTACTGATCCTAGAGCCACTAACGCCGTCAGCGCAAAGGCTGAGATCATCTGCGTGTACTGCGAGCCGAGCAGTAGCTTGCGCCGGTCGGCGCGGTCGGCCACCACTCCGCCAACGAGGGAAAATAAAATGATAGGCAGGTCCGCCAGAAACGCCACCAGCCCCAGATAGAACGCCGAGTTAGTGAGTTCCAACACCAGCCAACTCAAGGCCACCTGCTGCATCCACGTACCCGTGGTGGAAGTGAACGCGCCAGTCCACATCAACCGGAAATCACGGTGCTGAAAAGGACGAAACGTCCGCGCTAGATAACTCTGTGGGGCCTTCTCCGCGACAGTTTCAGGGGTGATGGACATGTGAACTAGACGGATGACTTTCTTTCCACGTTCCACACAAGATTGCCGGCGACAATGGTAGCCACCGGGCCGCCGCGCATACTGGTTCCATGGAAGGGTGAATTTTTGCTGCGTGAGAAGGTCTGATTCACGTCGTAAGTCCAGTTGCGCTCGGGGTCAAAGATCGTAATATCGGCGACGGAGCCAGGCTTCAGAGTACCGCGCCCGGTCTTGTCGAGGCCCGCGATACGCGCTGGATTCACCGCCATCAGTTCGACCAATCGACCCAGTGTAATGCGACCCGTTTGCACCAAACGGTCCAGAGCCAGTCCCAGCGCAGTCTCGAGACCTATAATGCCGAAAGGCGCTTGCGCGAACTCCTGCATCTTCTCGCTACCGGCGTGCGGCGCGTGATCGGTTCCTATGGCGTCCACGGTGCCGTCGGCGAAGCCGGCCAGCAGCGCTTCGCGGTCGGCGCGGCTGCGCAGCGGCGGCTTCATCTTGTAATTGGTGTCGTAATCTTTCACGTCTTCGTCAATCAGCGAGAAGTGGTGCGGCGTAACTTCGCAGGTTACGTTTAGTCCGCGGCGCTTGGCCTCGCGGACCATCTCGAGCGCCCCGGCTGTCGAGAGATGCGCGACGTGATAATGCGCGCCCGTCGCCGCCGCCAGCAAAATGTTGCGGCCCACCATAATCTCTTCCGACGCGCCACTGATTCCGGCCAGGCCCAGCCGCACCGCCGTATATCCTTCATGCATCTGGCCCGTGCCGGTGAGATTCAAATCCTCGGCATGGTCGATCACCGTCAGCCCAAGCCCGGCGGCATAGGACATGGCATGGCGCATCAGGCCAGCGTCCATAACGGGCAAGCCGTCGTCGGTGAGAGCCACCGCGCCGGCTTCCTGCATCTCGGCAAACGGAGCGAGCTGCTCGCCCTTCGAGCCTTCGGTAATCGCGCCCACAGGAAACACATTCACCGGCGAAAGCTTCCGCGCCGTCTCGATGATGAAGCGCGTTACCGCGGCGTTGTCGTTCACCGGGCGGGTGTTGGGCATCGACAGCACGGAAGTGAATCCGCCCGCCGCCGCCGCGCGTCCGCCGCTCTCAATGGTCTCCGCGTACTCCTTGCCAGGCTCGCGCAGATGGCAGTGCAGATCAATGAACCCCGGCGCGACGACGCAGCCGGTGGCATCCACGATTCGCGCATCGGATGCAGGCGCGGGCAGATTATCGCCAACGGCAACGATCCGGCCCTGGCGCACCAGCACGTCGCAGGCGCGGTCAATGTTCTGCGAGGGGTCAATGACTCGCCCGTTGCGAACGATGAGTTCAGTTGGAGAAGGAGTCGTCATGGTCTGTTGGACTGGCCTTAGTTTTTCCCTTCAGGGCTCGCGGCCAGCATCAGGTCCAGCACGGCCATGCGCACAGAAATGCCATTCTCCACTTGGTTCAGAATTGCAGAGCGCGGGAAGTCGGCCACCTCGCTGCTCAACTCGCGCCCACGATTGATCGGCCCGGGGTGCAT
>CAMBEY010000010.1 GCA_945865705.1 Candidatus Sulfopaludibacter sp. SbA3 | reverse complement strand
CGCGGCCCTGTGGGGGCATTGCAAAGTGAGTTTTACGCGCGGCTGAGCTGGCGCACGGCGTCCACCACCACGCTGCGGCGGCGGTCGAAGATGAGCGCGGCGAGGAGGCAGGCGGCGGCGCTGAGCGCGACGGTCCAGCGCACGCCGATCCAGTCGCCCAGCCATCCGGCCAGCAGGCTCCCGATGGGCACCATGCCGAGGAACATCATGCCGTAGTAGCCCACCACGCGCCCGCGCAAGTGGTCGGGCGTGATGGATTGCAGCGCCGTGTTGGTGGAGGCGATCTGGGTCATGATGCCACCGCCGGTGATGGCCACCAGCAGGCAGGCCAGCGGCAGCCAGCTTACGAAAGCAAAGCCGAGCAGTGCGACACTGTAGATGATCGTGGAGCGCACGATGCGACGGCTGATGCCGCTCAGGTCGATGCGCGAGGCCATCATCAGCGCGCCCACCATGGCGCCCGCTCCGAAGCTGGTCAGCAGGTAGCCCAGCGTGGTGGGACCGCCGCCCAGCAGACGGTCGGCGAAGACGGGCATCAGCACCATGGCCGGATAGTTGAACACGCTGAGCACGCCGAGGTTGATGAGCAGCGCGCGGGTGGGCTTGCTTTGCAAAACGTAGCGCGCTCCCTCGCGTAGTTGCGCGACAGGCGAGCTGTGATCCGTGCGCGCGGGTGCCGGCGGCAGACGCATCATCAGCAGGCCGATGATGACGGCGATGAAAGAAACCGCGTTGACGGCGAAGCACCAGCCCTCGCCGATGGACGCCAGCAGAATACCCGCCACCGACGGCCCGATGACGCGGCCCAGATTGTACATGCTGGAGTTCAGCGCGATGGCGTTCATCAGGTCTTCTTTGCCCACCATCTCGACAATAAAGGACTGCCGCGCCGTCAGCTCAAACAGGCCGATGATGCCCAGCGAGAGAGCCAAATAGAAAACTGTCCACTCTTCCACGCGTCCACTGAGCGTCAGCCAAGCCAGTACCACGGCCTGCGCGGCCATCAGCGCCTGCGTAAGGATCAGCAGCTTGCGACGGTTGAAGCGATCGGCGAGCACGCCGCCGATGGGTGAGAACAAATAAGGAATCTGCGAAGCGAAGCCGACCAGACCGAGCATCACGGTCGAGCCGGTGAGCTTGTAAACCAGCCAGCTCTGCGCCACTGACTGCACCCATGTGCCGATCACGCTGAGCAGTTGGCCCGTGAGGAACAACCGGAAATTGCGATGCTTCAAGGCGCGGGTGGTTACGCGCAGGCGGGCGAACACACCCTCACCCTTGTCCGTTGGCGGGGACGACCGAAACTGGGAAGATGAATTCAGAGACGACAACGAGCGCTCACCCCCGAACACGGCTTACTCTCCATTATATGCGCACGCCGCGTGTATGCGTTGGTTCAGGGCGTCGTTTAGCGCGGTGTGCCGTTGTGTTAAATTGGTGAATCCCGAACCGGCTCCATCCAACACGGCACGGCGCGGCACGGCACGAAGCGGCGAAAGCAACTATGGAAATTATTTGTGGAATTCATTCGGTGCGCGAGGCGATCGAGAGCGGCGCGCAGACCGTCGAGCGCCTGCATGTAGTGCAGGGCCAGCAAAAACCGAATTCGCGATTACAGGAGCTGGTGGACCTTTGCCGCAAGCGCGGGATCGCGGTGCGCTTCGAGCCGGGTGCCGCACTCGATCGTCTGGCAGGCCGTGCGCATCATCAGGGCGTGGTGGCGGTGATTGGCGGCTATGGCTACGCGGAGTTAGAAGACGTCATCGCAAAGTTACCCGAAAAAGCGCTGCTGTTGTTGCTCGATGGCGTGCAGGACGTGCATAATCTTGGCGCGCTGATCCGCACCGCGTGCGCCGCCGGAGCTGCCGCGGTGATTATCCCTGAACGTCGTGCCGCCGGTCTGACGCCCGCCGTGGTGCAGGCCGCCAGCGGAGCGCTGGCGCATCTTCCCGTTGTACAGGTGGGAAACCTGGTGCGAACCATGGAGCGCCTGAAAGAAGAATCCTTCTGGACCATTGGCCTCGACGAGCGCGCCGAAAAGTTTTATGACCAGGTGGACTATCGCGGTCGCGCGGCCATCGTTGCCGGCGGAGAAGAGAAGGGCCTGCACGAACTGACCCGCAAGAACTGCGATTTTCTGGTGAGCATCCCCGCGCCGGGAAAAATCTCCACGCTCAACGTCAGCGTCGCCACCGGCATCGTCCTGTTCGAGGCCGCAAAGCAACGCCGCTGAATTGCTGCTGACAGCGCTAGGGGGCAGGAGTAGAATCAGCAACAGGAGAATTCGCAGGAGGACTTTTATGAGACTACGACGACGGTTCGTATCACTTCATGTTGTAGCGGCCATCCTCTGCATCGGTGCGTTGGCCCAGGCGCAGCAGAAGATACCCATCCAGATCTCTCTCGGTGATGTGGAGATTCAGAAGGTGCCGTTTCAGATCGCGCTCGATCAGGGCATCTACGCGAAAAACGGGCTCGACGCTGACGTGTTCTATACCACCGGTGCGGCGGATTTCGCGCGGCGCAGCGGCGTGAATGTCCCAGCGAACATGGTGAAGAGCGATGAGGCGGCGATCCTCATCTCGGGCGGCACGCCGCTGACGGTCGGCGTGGTTACTGATATTCGCAATTGGGACCGAGTGATTCTGGCCACTACGGACCCGGTGGTCCATTGGTCCATCATCGCGCGGCCGGAGATCAAGCGCGTGGAAGACCTGAAGGGCAAGCGCATCGGGTTTTCCGGCGTCGGGGCGATGACCCATTACATCGCGCTGAGTTTGTGCAAGCGCATGGGCTGGGACCCGGTCTTCGATGTGTCGATGATGGCCGGCGCGCTGACCGTCGACGGGCTGCAAACCGGGCGCGTGGACGCCATCATCGGAGATAACTTGCATGGCACCATGGCGCGCGCGGCGGGCTTCCCCGTGCTATTCGATCTAACGGAATGGAAGATGCCCATCGCCGGCTCCGGCGTCCGCACGACGAAGACCTGGGTGCGCGAGAACCGCGAGGCGGCGCGCCGCTTTACCAAATCCATGGTGGAAGCGATCGCGCTATTCAAGAAAGACCCGAACGTTGCCTACGAGTCCATGAAGAAGTGGTGGGGCATTACCGATATGGAAAAGCTGAAGGCCATGTACGCCGACGCCGCCACGCTGCCGCGCAAACCGTATCCGTCCATCGAGGGCATCAAGACGACTATGCAGATTTACGACTCGCACGAGATGCGCCGCCATAAGCCGGAAGATTTTTTCGACGCGAGCTTCATCAAGGAACTCGACGACAACGGCTACATCGATAGCCTGTACAAGTAACCTCCCGATTGTCATTCCAAGCGTAGCGAGGAATCTGCTTTTCGGCATTCAGGGGAAAGCAAAAGCAGATTCCTCGCGACGCTCGGAATGACAGCAGTTAGTTTGTGAGATGAGTTTCCGTCCACTGCGCGTGGGTGATTTCGTAGAGGACGTGAGGCAGATTGTCGTACGTTGTCTCACGGTTGTAGTGCATGCCAATCTTTTCCATCACGCGGCGTGATGCAAGGTTTTCCGGCACGGCCAGGCCAATGATGCTCTCCATACCCAAGCGCTCGAAGGCCAGCGCAGTTAAGTTACGGGTCAACTCCGTAGCATAGCCTTGTCCCCAGAATTCAGGTTGCAGTCCACAGCCGAGACTGATTTCGGGCCATCCGTCTAAAGTGATGCAGCGAAATCCCGCTAAACCCACAAACTTCCCACTATTGGTTTCCCGCCACACCCATCGCCCAAACCCAAATTGCGTCCAATGATCCAGCGCAGCCTGAAACGAGCTGCGCATTTTTTCTTCCGAGCGCGGCCCGCCGAGGTGGGACATCACTTGTTCATGGGACCAGTGTTTTTGCAGGGTTGGATAGTGGAGTTCCGCGATACGGTCCGCGCGCAGGCGAGCGGTCTCAAATGATTCTATGTTGTTGGTCATGGCTTATCGTGCGGGGGAGAGGCGAGAGTTTCGGCTTCTTCTGCCTCGGCGGGGTCGGATGGACCGGTTTCGATCTCTTCGGGAATATCGCTCAACCGCTCCAGATCGTGCGTCTGTTGGCCTTCGGCCCAATAGACCTGGCGCACGGTCGGCTTGCCCACGAATCCCTTTTTCCACGTTCCCACAGCCACCAGCACGCCGAATTCACGACCGTCCGGGAGGAATGCGGAGACCTGCACGCAGGCGGGGAAGTCGCGCCCCTCATCCACGGAAGGGTCGCCGGTCTGCTCGCCGCAATCGTTCACTTCCCAGAATATTTTGGCTTGGGGGCCGGCCACGCGCGGGAGCCATGCGCCGAAAGGCTCCTTGGGAAGCTTGGCATCGAGTGCGGAGACGGGAAGTATTCTCACCCGCTCCTCGGCTTCCGCGTCGTCGAGTTCGGCGTGAAGGCGTGCTGCGGTCTGCTGGAAAATCAAAACGGGAAAGAGGATCGCCCAGAGCAGGTGGCGGGAGATGGAATGTCTGGACTGCATCGCGTCCTCCAGGATAGCGATCGATTGTCATTTCGAGCGCTGCGAGGAATCTGCTGTTTCCGTCACAGAGCCGCGCGCGTCAGCAAGCGGACCCGTCAGCAAAAGCAGATTCCTCGCTTCCCGATAAATCGGGACAGGCCACTCGGAATGACAACAAAAAACCATTAACTCAATAGCACGCGACGCCCATCGATGCGCCACCGGTCAGACAATATAATATTAATCGCCTCGGAGTAGATGCGGTGCTCCTCTTTCAAAATGCGCGCGGAAAGAGTGTCGGCAGTGTCGTCGTCGAGAATGGGTACTGCGGCTTGCAGGATGATCGGGCCGGCGTCGAGATTTTCGTCAACAAAGTGGACCGTGCAGCCGGTGAGCTTCGCGCCATGATCGAGTGCCTGATGCTGGGCCTCCAGCCCCGGAAACGACGGCAGCAACGACGGATGAATGTTCAGCACGCGATTGGGAAACGCGGAGACGAAGTAGGGGCTGATCAGGCGCATATAGCCCGTCAGACAGACCAGATCGACTTGCCGCTCTTTCAACACCTCGACCACGGCGCGGTCGTAGTGCTCGCGCTCCAGGCCCTTCGACGGAATCACGCGCGCGTCAAAGCCGCGCCGTCGCGCTTCGTCAATGCCCGGCGCGGCGGCGCGGTTGCTGATCACCACGGCGATCTCTGCGTCAATTTTGCCTGCGGCAATATTGTCGGCGATGGCCATGAAGTTCGACCCGCGCCCGGAAAGCAATATGCCCAGCTTTGGTTTGCTGCTCATGCTCGATGCAATCCTTCGCGTATCGCCAAACTACTCATAGCAGACGCCGCGCTGTCCGCGCGCCGCAGAGCCAATCTCAAAGTATTTCTGTTTAGACTTTCTTAATGCCGCGCTGGCCTTCGCCCGATCGCGCGCCGCGATGACCAGGATCATGCCCAGCCCCATGTTGAACGTGCGCGCCATGTCGTCTTCGGGGACGTTGCCGATGGCGCGCAGCAGGCCGTAGAGCGGCAGTTCCGGCCAGCTCCCGCGCGTGATGCGTGCTTCGATTCCCTTGGGCAAAATGCGCGGCAGGTTGCCGGGAATGCCGCCGCCGGTGATGTGCGCCGCGCCTTTCAAAAGGCCCGCGTCGTTTAGCGCGAAGATCGCTTTCGCGTAACTGCGATGCGGCTTCAAGAGTTCATCGGCGACGGTGCAGCCGAGCCGTGGAACGAATTCATCGAGCCGATACCCGGCAGTCTCCTGCAACAGCTTGCGGGCAAGCGAATAGCCGTTTGTGTGCAACCCCACGCTGGGCAGACCAAGCAACACATCACCCGCGCGGATCGACTTGCCCGTGACAACTTTTTTGCGATCCACGATGCCGGTGATGAATCCCGCGAGATCGTACTCGCCGTCGGCGTAGAAGCCGGGCATCTCGGCGGTCTCGCCGCCGATCAACGCGCACTTGTGAGCGCGACAGGCGTCGGCCAGACCTGAGACGATCTGCTCGATCACGGAAGGATCGATGCGTCCGCTGCCGATGTAATCGAGGAAGTAGAGCGGCCGCGCGCCCTGCACGGCGATGTCATTGACGCAATGGTTCACCAGGTCCGCCGCGGCGGAGCGATGGCGTCCCGTGGCGAATGCCACCTTCAGCTTGGTGCCCACGCCGTCGGCGCTGGAGACCAGCACGGGCGACTGCATCCCCTTTAGATTCGGCCCGTAGAGCGCGCCAAACCCGCCGATGCCCGCCAGCACTTGTGGCGTAAAGGTGCGTTTGGCGATAGCCCCGATGCGGCGCTTGGTCTTCTCCGCGCGCTCAATATTCACGCCCGAATCGGCGTAGGTGATGGATGTCTTCTTCATCTGAATGCGTTCGCTCTTCCTATTGCAGAATACTATGCGTCTTGGCTTTTGGAAAATTCTGAATGCGTTTGAAAAACTCCGTTTCCGAAATCTCCATCGGCCAGTCGAGATTTATGGATAGCTGGGATAAATCAAATCCCCCAATGCCTTGAGCCACTTCCCGCTTCGTAGCTTTGAGTGCTCCAAGTTGCTGTAATTCAAGAATGTCGCGAAAAAACGCTTTTTCTGGTGCCTTAAGTGCTCGGTAAGCGTGATTGAGAGAGCTTTGGAGCTTGAAGTACGAAATAGGTTCCGATAATGTTAGCAAAGCTTTGAGAATCTCGATCTGTCGTTCGACTATCACGCGGCGCTTGGGCGTGCGCAGGCGACCGAATAAATCAAACATGACATTGCGGAACAGGGCCTTCTGCACGTTCACGCGAATGTCCGCCAGTACGCGGTGGGACTGCTCGGCGATTCCTTTTAGGCCGAATTTCAGAAACCCAGTCAGGTCATGCTCGGCGGCGCGCGTGGCCGCAAGAGTGGAGAGATAGTTTTCCTTCTCGTCGTAATAGTAGTTCGACATCGGTATCGAGCAGATCGAACGAAGTCCCGCTCGTTGCAACAACAATGCTTCAAGCGCGCGGGCAGTCCGGCCATTGCCATCCAGGAACGGATGCATCGCGGCGATATGGTAATGCGCCGCCAAGGCCTGGATCAGCGGATCATGATCCCTGAATTCCTGCTGGATGGCGCGGCAGAGTCTGTCGAATACCCGCGCACACTCTTCTCCACCGCTCGCGCCGCGATGCACGGGAATACCAAATGTGACGTTCTGGTCTGGCCCACGGAGCCGCCCCGGAGGGCAGTGATCGTCGTCCGCGCCGGCGATCATGCGCGCATGAATCTCTAAAATGAGCGTCCGATCAATCGGGCGATCGGCGGGAATCTCGCGAATCCACTTATAAGCCGTTTGCGCGGCGCGGGCTTGTTTCTGCGAACGGGTAAAATGCTGCCCAGGTGTATCAGCCAGTGCAGCCTCGAATTCCTGGTCCGTGAATTCCGCTCCCTCGATACGCGAAGTTCCAGCAACTTCACGTTTGAGTTGGAGTTCCTGCAAGTCCTCAACCCATTCACGCTGATACGGCACGGTCTGTAACGACAGCACGGCGGCTTTGGCTTCCGCCAAGTCAACCATTAGCTGCGCTGGTTGGTAAGGTAGCCAAGCCCTAGGTTCGAGGTAAGAAATATGCACGAAATAATCATATAAAATTCAAACTTAATTATCTAGTAATTTCCACACATATTATTTATATATCTTATAGTTACAATATATATTTTTATAGACATTTCCACAAATTTTCTCGAAAATATCTCAGCGGCGATGCAGGGCCTCCAAGTTTGCTGGTGTCAGCTTGGTTGGATAGTTTCCGGTGTAGCAGGCGGTGCAGAACTCGCCGGCCTTATCGTTGACGGCGTTGCGCAGTCCTTCCAGCGAGAGGTAGGCCAGGCTGTCAGCGCCCACGTACTCGCGGATGCCA
Source organism: Candidatus Sulfopaludibacter sp. SbA3 (assembly GCA_945865705.1). GTDB lineage: Bacteria > Acidobacteriota > Terriglobia > 2-12-FULL-54-10 > 2-12-FULL-54-10 > SHUM01. The sequence goes on along the minus strand of CAMBEY010000010.1, from coordinate 17,658 downwards.
TCCACGCCGTAATTGGCCGCGATCAACTCTTTTTGGTTGGGCGTGTCGATGCCGTAATAGCACGGAGCGACGGTTGGCGGGCAACTGATGCGCAGATGCACCTCGCGCGCGCCGCCCTCGCGCATGATGCGGACAATTTTGCGGCTGGTTGTCCCACGCACGATGGAGTCGTCCACCAGCACCACGCGCTTGCCCTCCAGCAGACTGCGTACGGGATTCAGTTTCAGGCGCACGCCAAAGTCGCGGATGTTTTGCTCGGGCTCGATGAAGGTGCGGCCGACATAGTGGTTACGGATGAGGCCGAACTGAAACGGCAGGCCGGATTCAGCCGCATAGCCGATGGCTGCGGCCACGCCGGAGTCCGGGACGGGCACGACGATATCGGCGTCGGCGGGAGCCTCGCGCGCCAGTTGCCGACCCAGCGCATCGCGCGAACCATTCACGGAACGGCCAAACAGCGTGCTATCGGGACGGGCGAAGTAGACGTGCTCGAAGATGCAGAACGAATGCGGCATCTCCGGCGCGAAACGAAAGCGATGCGGTCCGGCGGCGTCCACGCGCACGATTTCGCCGGGTGCAACTTCGCCGATATACTTTGCGCCGATCAGATCGAACGCGCAGGTCTCGGAGGCGAAGACGTAACATTCCTCGCGTCCCAGCTCGGGGCCCAGCGGAAGATTCTGGCTGCGCGAGATCACGCCCATCACCAGCGGCCGGAAGCCGCGCGGATCGCGCATGGCGTAGATGCGGTCGCCATGCAGCAGGACGATCGAGAATGCGCCTTCAATCTGTCCCAGCGACTCAGCCAGCGCCGATTCGAAGTCCTTCTTGAGCGAGCGGGCGATGAGGTGGAGAATGACTTCGGTGTCCGAGTTGGTCTGAAAAATCGAGCCGCTATCTTCGAGCTGACGACGCAGCTGCCGGGCATTGGTGAGATTGCCGTTATGCGCCAGCGCGACGGTGCCTTTGTTGAAGCCGGCGATCAGCGGCTGAGCATTCAGCAGCACGGTGTCGCCCGCGGTGGAGTAGCGGGTGTGGCCGATGGCCAGCCAGCCGCGCAACTCGCGCATCTTATCTTCTGGGAAAACTTCGGCGACCTGGCCCATGCCCTTGTGATGCCAGATGCGGCGACCGTTGCTCGAGACAATTCCGGCGCTCTCCTGCCCGCGGTGCTGCTGGGCATAAAGCCCGAGGTAGGAAAGATTGGCGGCCTCCGGATGGCCATAGACGGCCATGATGCCGCACTCATCGTGAAACTTGTCGTCGTCGATCACATTCTTTTTTGCGACTTGTTCCTGAAACATCCCGTACTCTCCTGCCCCGCGGGGGGACTCACCAGAAACGTTGCAACAAACGTCTAGACGCGAACCTCTTCGATCGTCGCCGGGAAAATGTCTTCATAGGCTGACCGCAGAGATTCCAGAGAAACGCTGAATAGTTTATTGCCTTGTTGCGAGACGACCAGCGCGTCGCCGCCCGTAACGCCGATCTCATCGGCGCGGATATTATATTGCGAAACGATGTGGTCGATCCGCGCGCGCGACTCCTTTGTCGCTGAAAGCAATATGCGCGAGGCGTCCTCGCCAAACAATAATCGGCGGGCATCATCTGCCTGATTGAACTTGACGCTCGCGCCGACGCCGCTCGACAACGCGCACTCAGCCAGCGCCACGGCCAGGCCGCCATCGCTGAGATCATGCGCAGATTCGACCAGGCCTTCCGCGATCAGATGGCGGCAGCAGGCCTGCACACGCTGCTCATAAGCCATCTCCACGTACGGCGGCAAGCCCCACAACGCGCCAATGATCGTTTGCGCATATTGCGACGAGCCGAAGCTCACCGCGAAACTCTCATCCGTGGTGAGCACGCCGCCCAGCACGATAATGCTGCGTCCGGCGTTGTTGCCTATGGGGCGGAACGGCGCCGTGGCATGAGCCTCAGCCTTCTCGAGCAAGCCGACCACACCGATCACGGGCGTGGGATAGATCGCGCGGCCCTCCGTCTCGTTGTAGAAACTGACGTTGCCTCCGGTGATGGGAATTGAGAGCGCCTCACAGGCCTCGGTGATGCCGTCAATGACTTCGCTGAACTGCCACAGGATCGAGGGCTTCTCCGGATTGCCGAAGTTGAGGCAGTTGGTTCCGCCAATGGGCTCGGCTCCGGTGGCGCTGACGTTGCGCGACGCTTCGGCCACGGCCAGCCGCGCGCCGCGCTTGGGATCGAGATAACAGTACCGGCCATTGCCATCAAGCGCCATGGCCAGCCCCTGGCCCGTCTCCTTGATGCGGATCACTCCAGCATCTCCGCCGGGGCCGGTAATGGTGTTGGTGCGCACCATGCTGTCGTATTGCTCGGTGATCCAGCGCTTCGAGGAGATGTTCGGTGCGGCGAGCAGACGCACCAGGTCCTGGGCCAGATCCTCTCCGCTGCGCGCCTGATCGAGTTGCGCCTTTACCGCCGGGGGTGGATCGAGCGGCTCCAGGCGCGACCGCGGCGCCCATGGCCGGTCGTACACGGGAGCTTCGTCAGTAAGCGCGGTGTTGGGAATTTCGGCCACCACCTTGCCACCCTCTTTCACGCGCATCACCGGTTCGGGAATCACGGTGCCGATCTCCACCGCGTCGAGACCCCACTTCTTGAAGATGCCGATGACCTCCTGCTCATGTCCACGCTCGGCGACCAGGAGCATGCGTTCCTGCGATTCGCTGAGCATAATCTCGTAAGCGGTCATGCCGGTCTCGCGCTGCGGCACAAGGTCCATTTCAATCTCGACGCCCACGCCGCCGCGTCCGCCCATCTCGCACGTCGAGCAGGTCAGTCCCGCCGCGCCCATGTCCTGTATGCCCAGCACGCGCCCGGAGTGCATGGCTTCGAGGCAGGCTTCCAGCAGTAGCTTCTCGAGGAACGGATCGCCCACTTGCACGTTGGGGCGCTTCTGCTGGCCGTCCGCGCCGGAGAACTGCGCCGATGCCAGCAGCGATGCACCGTGAATGCCGTCGCGACCCGTCTTGGCGCCGACGTAGATCACTGGATTGCCCACGCCCTCCGCCTTGGCGAAGAAGAGTTCGTCCTTGCGGGCCAGACCCAGCGCGAAGGCGTTCACCAGCGGGTTGTCCTGATAGCAGGCCTCGAAGACCGTTTCGCCGCCCACGTTGGGCACGCCAAAGCAATTGCCATAATGTCCGACGCCGCCCACTACGCCGCGCAGGATGCGGCGGTTCTGGGTGATCTTCACGGGTACGCCACCTGGCAAAGATGGTGTGTGGTCTTCGACGATGGGGCCAAAGCGCAGCGAGTCCATGATGGCTACGGGCCGTGCGCCCATGGTGAAGATGTCGCGTAGAATGCCGCCGACGCCGGTGGCCGCGCCTTGAAACGGCTCGACGAAGCTGGGGTGGTTGTGCGACTCCACCTTAAAGACGCAGGCCAGGCCGTGGCCCAGGTCCACTACGCCGGCGTTCTCCCCAGGGCCTTGCAGCACGCGCGCGCCGCGCGTGGGCAGCCGCTTCAGATGCATGCGCGAGCTCTTGTAGCTGCAATGCTCGCTCCACATCACGCTGAAGATGCCCAGCTCAGTGAGCGAAGGCTCACGGCCCAGCAGGGTCAGGACGCGGGAATACTCCTCCGGCGTGATCTGATGCTGCTCAACTAACTCTGGGGTGATGGATGACAAAGGTTTCGTCTCGTTCTGATAACTTATTCTAAATATTTGAAAATCAGCGTTGCGGTGCAACCGCTTCTGCAACTTTGGGCTTGGAATACGTTCCGGAAATTGCGTTGATGGCCGATTGAAAAATGGCGCGGCCGTCGGTGGAGCCGAGCAGCGCGTCACAGGCGCGCTCCGGATGCGGCATCATGCCCATCACATTGCCGCCGCGGTTGCAGATGCTGGCGATGTGATGCAGCGAACCGTTGGGGTTGGTGCGATCCGACAAGCCGCCATTGGCATCGCAATAGCGGAAAACAATCTCCCGCCGCCGCTGCAGGGTTTCGAGTGTTTCGTTATCGACGTAGTAGTTGCCCTCGCCATGGTTGATGGGGATGGACAACACCTGGCCGGGGTGCAGCGCGTTGGTAAAGGGCGTGTCGACATTTTCGACGCGCAGATGCACGGGGCGGCAGATGAACTTCAAGTTGCGATTGCGCAGCATCGCGCCCTTCAACATGCCGGACTCCAGCAGGATCTGAAAGCCGTTGCAGATGCCCAACACCAGCCCACCGCGCGCGGCGAACTTTTTCACCGACTCCATGATGGGCGCGAAGTGAGCGATGGCGCCCGTGCGCAGATAGTCCCCGTAGGAAAATCCGCCAGGAAGGATGATGGCGTCCGAGCGCTCGAGGTCAGTTGATTGGTGCCACAAGTATGCAGCCTGTTGTCCTAGAGCGTCCTGGACCGCATGAAACGCGTCGTGGTCGCAATTGCTGCCCGGAAATACCACTACCCCGAATTTCATGAGCCCCCGCGGATAGTTGAACCGAATTGAAAACCGATTTAGAAACGATGTCGAGTGGAGTTAAGAAGCAATTATATCACGGCGGCGAGGGATCATGCAGCGGGAAGGGAGCGATGAAGGAAAGAAAATCTAGTTGGCGGGTTTCAGCTCAAGCGTGACCAGGACCTCGTCACGGTCGTCAAAGGAGCTGACGGTTTTCTTGTCGCTGACGCCGCCCTGAAACTCGGCGTGGACTTCGTAGTCGGTGTCGCGATCCAGGCCGCGAATCACGAAGCGACCCTCCGCTCCCGCGATGCGCGTGCGAACCTCGGAGGTTTTCTTATTCTTCAGATGCACCACCGCCTGAGCGACGCCCTGCTTCTGGTCATTTGGCGCGGCTTGCACCACCTGGCCGGAGAGGTTCTTCATGACCTGCTGCTCGCGCTTGGACGGGCCGGGAAAGGTTACGTTGGGGGTTTCGCGGTTCTGCGCAGCCAGCGCCGTGGGCGAAGCGACGAAGCCAGAAGAGACCAGCAGCGCGATGGCGAACGCCCACGCCACCCCAGCGAACTCGATTTTGCGAATAATATGCATGACTGCCTACTTAGATGCTACCACGTCTCACGCAGTTGGCTTCAATAACGGTGCTTTGCAACGACCCGTCGAAACAAGTCGGCTACTCCTTATCGTCGTCATTGTCGTCGCCGTAAGGGTCGTCATCGTCGTCCTCATCATCGTCATCGTCATCCTCGTCGTCGCCGGGATCTTCCTCTTCATCATCGTCATCCTCGTCGAGGTCATCATCATCACTATCATCCTCGTCCGCGGCTAGATTGAGCTCCAGCGGATTGGTGCTGATGACCGCCAGCTCGGCGGCGCAATCGGGACAGCTCACCAGCTCGCCTTCCTCGATTTCGTCGGGATCGATGTCGATCATCGCTTCACATTCAGGGCACTGCGCCATACTGCCTCCAATATCTTACCACTCAGAAATTTAATTCGCCCGGCACATTTCTCGTCGCCGGGAACGGGTTCGCACAAAGGCGCTGGCCGCCCGCCATCAAGCGAGGCGGACAATCGGCGCAATCGTGCATCAGCCCCAAGGGGAATTATATTATCGCGGAAGCAGTTAGCAAGGTGAAAAGAAATGTTGCCTCGCCGCAAAGAGAACAGCATTTTCCCGTGGTGTCAAGTGGCTGTGGGGATATCGCGGCGCGTATCATGAAAGTATTCGGAAGGATTAGGCGATGAGTTCACGCGAATTTCCAGTGCGGCCGCTGGTGGGCGTCGGCGCGGCCATAGTTGACGGCGCCGGCGACTCCGCGCGCGTGCTGCTGGCCCGCCGCGGCCGCGCGCCCTCGCTGGGCGAATGGTCCATCCCCGGCGGTCTGGTGAAAGTCGGCGAAACGCTCGAGCAGGCGCTTATCCGCGAAGTGCGCGAAGAGACTGGCCTGCACGTGCGTGTGGTCAAGATGATCGAAGTACTCGACCGCATCATCTACGAGCATCCAGATGCCAACGATTCCGCTGCGCCCGCTAGTCAACGCCGCGTGCAGTATCACTACGTCATCATCGACTACGTATGCCGCCTCGAAGAAGACGCGCTGCCAGCGCAAGCTCAGGCTTCCTCGGACGCAACCGCACTTCACTGGGCCACGCGCGAAGAACTCAGCCAGTTCAACCTGCGCCCCGCGCTATTGCGAGTGATCGAGAAATGCTTTGATTGAGACTGTGGGCAAATTCAACCAGCCGGTGTATGTCCTGGTAATAATACCAGGCAGCAAAAAGGGGGAGTGCCTGGCCTTGCGGCCCGACGCTCCCCCTAATCGGTATGCTGTGGAGATTTGCTGAGGCGGTCGACTCAATGGTCAGAAAAAATGCCGAGCCGAACGATTAAACGTCAAATCGATCCGGCAGGGCGCGACCATGAACTCAAGCCACCGCTTGCAGCGGCAAACCCGGTCAGCTCAAGAGCCGAGCGCCTAAGCCTCAGCCACCTCACTAGGTCTTTTGTCTTCTGTCAACACGGACCACCTCCTTTCCTGTGTGACTGCATCGTAAATCCGGCTGGCGGAGCGTGTCAAGAAAAGTTTGCGGGGCGCGCCGATTTGTGCAAAGTGGGGCACGGCGAGCGCGGAATTTCCTCACTCCACCGAATAGCAAAAGCAGATTCTTCGCTGCGCTCAGGATGACAGGCGGATGACCGGGACTGGCGGGGGGCCCAATAAAAACGCCCCGCGTGGCGGGGCGTTTGGGAAGCAATTCATGGATGACGGAGAAATCTTACTGAGCACGCTCGCCTAGACGCAGAACAAATCCAGTGGAGATGCGCGCGCCCTGCACCTTTCTGGATTCCTGTCCACGCAGCAGGAAGTAATCGAACTGAATCAAGCGGTAAGTAAACTTGCCTTCGTTGCCGATGTCCACGCCGCCGCCGGCCACCAGGCCGAAACCATTCACGCCACCGGAAAACTGGAATGAGGTGGCGGCATTACCCACATTGGTGATTTCTTCATTGATGCGCGCATAACCCATCAGCACGTGGACAAACGGAGTGAACATCTTGGTGGAGCGGTCCGTGATGCGCGGGCCAATCATAATCGTGTGCGCGCTGGTATCGATACTTGTATCGCCAAGAACCGATGTGAAGGAATCCTTGCCGTATCCGCCCGCGGCCTCGACAACGATGCCCAGGTGCTCATTGAGGTTTCCGGCTACGTTCACGTTCCAGCCATTGAAATTGACGCCTTCAATTCGCGAGTAGGCGTAGCCACCGAAGACTTCGCCCTTGGGCACGGACTGGGCCTTCCCAACAGCGGGGCCAACAACGGGCAATAGCATGAGCAGTACAGCGGTTACCAACATCTTACGCATGGGTCGATCCTCCTAAGGATATCGTCAAAATTCGGTTACTGTCCGCAGGCCTCGCGTTTGCCGGCAATTCCGGTTGTGCGAAGACCCGCACCGCGGCTGGTATTCTTCTTCGTCAAAACTGGCCCGTGCAGGGGGCCCACCGCTGGCGTACCATTACCGCCGAACGTTTGTAATGGTGCTCACGAAACTGCCGCCCAACTGCACTGCCTGGGCCGGGGTGGTCCCGCTTCCTCCGACAGCAATGGTCGCGTGGATGGTTCCCACGATGGTATCGCCCACCGCAAAATCCGGACGCTTGAAATCAATACTGACCGCTCCGCCCGTGATGGGTGCGGCGATGGTAGCCGTTACCGTGCGAGTCGGAGAAGCACCGCTGCCTACATAGAAGAATTGATTGACGCCAGCCGGTTGCCTAATCGTGAAAATCAGTTTGTTATCCACGAACTGTCCGTCTTTGAAAGCCATGAGAATGGCGATCAAGCTGTTTGGATTGGAGTAATCCTGGCAATGAACCTGCCCGGAGTAGGTCGGTCCAACCGAGCCGGCGATGGCGAGGGTGCAACCTGCGCCTCCCACCAACTGGTTGAAGAAAGCGATCTCTTCGATTTCCTCTCCCGCCGCCGCCGGATTGGGCGACTTGACCTTCAAGCCGAAGCTGGCGACATAACTTCCCGCCAGATTGGCCTGGAAGAATGTCGGAGGTTGGGGGAACAGGAAGCCTACGTTCAACCCCGCGGACTGACTCGCCTTACCCGCCGCCGAGACCACTATGGCTTTTTCACCGGCAGTCAGATCCGGCACGGATACCGTGATCCGGTACCGTCCAACTGCGCCAATCTCGGCTACCGAGGAGATGACGCGGGCTGCTGAACCACCGATGGAAACGCTGGCGGAAACAATCGTTGTCTGGCCGGCACCGTTCTCGCCGGTGACCAGAGTGCCCGCGGTGTCGGAAGTAAGTGTCGATCCCATGCCGTTCACCAGAATGCTGATCGCTTCACCAGGAAGTGCGGGCGATGCGTCACCCACCAGAATTCCATTGGCGTGAAATGCCAGCACGGAACCTGCTCCACCGCCGTTCACGGTATAAATTCCCGGGGCAGCCGTCACCACTTGCAATGGCTCGGCTCTACTGAGTCCGTTCTCGGTTCGCACCACGACATTCACGGTCGAGCCGGGTTGAATTTCAAACGGTACCTGGGCGTTAATTTGCCCGCTCGATACTAACAGCAAGGGAGCCGGTATATTTCCAATGGTTACCGAGGTACCCAGAAGCTGCCGGGGAAGCGGAGCGGCTCCGCCCACGGCAGATCCCGAAGCCAGATTGCTTCCAAAGATGGAAATAATGCTGCCCGGCGCGGCGGTCTTGTCCGGAGACAAAGCCAGGCTGGCGCCATTCAAAATTTGCCCAGTAAAGATCAACGGACTGATGGGGCTGCTGGTCTCGGAGAGGCCGACGCGAACCGTTGTGGGGGGCACGCGAGGACCGCCCATCGGAAGTGATGCTGACCACATGGTCTCCAACGGGAACATCAGGAACAATCATGCGAACCATATATTGTCCAACTTGTCCGCTTACCGCGCGGGCGGATACCACCGCAGCCGCGGTGCCGCCGATGCTGGCTGTGGGGACGAACAGCGTCGGTTGATCGCCGCCCGGTCCACCGGTTACCAGCGCGGCTCCGCCTGCGGAGATGGTGGCTCCCAGGCCGGTCGTCAGTACCTGTATCTCCTGACCGACCTGCGCCGGATTGGTGCTGTTGACCAGTCTGTTGGCTGAGTTGAACACCAACGCCGCTCCGCCACCGGAGGAGTTGGCAGTGAACACGCCCGGCGCTGTCGGTCGAACGGTAACGAATACCGTTTCGCTCGGCTGCCCTCCCACCCAGACCGTCATTGGGGTCGGGCCATTCGTGGGAGTCTCGAAAGGTACTTGCGCGTTGATCTGATTGGGAGAGACAAAGAGCAGCGGGATAAAGCTATCACCGAGCAGCACGGCCGAGTTGCCAATCACCGTCGGCAGCGGGAAACTGCCCGCCGAAGCCGTGGTGTTGCCCAGGCCCTGACCAAATATTGTAATGATGCTTCCGGGCGCCGCCACATTCGTGGGGTCGGAGGCCAGGCTGGCTGCGTTCAGCACCCCGCCGCTACCGACGTTAGGCCCGCTCTGAGCTTGGGCCACGCCTACGAATAGTATTGCCGCCAAAACCGCACTCAACATCGCACTCAACCATGATGGGTTGCGCATTGCTTTCTCCCTCGAAGTGGCCACGAATTTTGTCCCAAGGCCTGATTTCTCACTAGAAACACAAGCAGAGTATCCCGCTAGTCAAACACGAAGATAAAGCTACCGCAACATCCCGTCAGGGCCCATTAGACCCGGAACCTCCGCGTGTAATGTATAGGTTACTAGCGAGGTGGGTGAGGAAAGTAGAGCCGCGACCGAAAGGGAGCAGTCGCGTGCGACGATTATCGGTGACCGTTGAGCGTTACCGCTCCCTTTCGGTCGCGGCTCCCTTTACTAGCGCGGGAAGCGCAGAGAACTGAGAATCTGCTGGAAGCTCGGCTCCCAGGCTTTGTAATCCGATTCCGGCGAGATGAAGACCACGTACCAAAGGCCTTCTGGTCGGAAGGAAGTGACGATCAGGTTCGATTCATTTTCCCCTTGTAGCGGCGAACGGCCCGTGGCGTTTACCGACATCATCTCCTGATTGTCGTTGCCGCGGAAGGTGCGAGGCTTGCCGACTATCTTCAAGTCGGCATTGCTCTTTTGCAGATCGCGCACGAGCTGCCCGGTGGCGGCTTCCAGCGTCAAGCGGCGCCCGGCCTCGGGGGTGGCCTCAAAGATGCTGATCAACGCGCCGTAAGCCAACGCGGGCTGCGAGTTGGGTCCGGCCTGCACTACCCCCTCCGGGGGCAGCAGCGTGATAGTGGAGGTTCCCTCACCGTAGACCTGCCAGTTATCGGGGTATTGCAGATTGAACGATTCCGTGTTCAGCGCGCGCAGTTTCTTGGAGGGCGCGCTGGGCCGCGCGCCACTGGTGTTGGCGGCTGGTGCGGTTGGTGGGCGAACCGCCGGCGCGGGCAGTCCACCAACGCGCGCTTTGATCGCCGCGAACTCCGGGCTGTCGGATAAGAATTGTTTGGCTGCGCCCAGCGAAGGAGCCAACTTGGCCACATCGTTTTTGCGGTTGCCGGGGTTGGGGTGGCTGGCGAAAAACTCCGGGCCGCCGCGCCCGCCCTGCTGTTCGAGAACCGCGAAAAATTCGGCCATCGCTTTGGGGTCGTACCCGGCGTCATAGAGAATCTGCGCGCCCTGCTCATCGGCTTGCTTCTCCGCGCCGCGCGAGAATTTCAGAAACGTGGACTGAAGTCCGAAGCCAATGCCCATCGCCGCCAATTGTCCGCCGACTCCGCTGCCGGAAAGCACGCCGCCGAGGATGGCCAGCGGCGCCTGCGCCAGCATGGCTTTGGACGCCTGATTGGTGGAGTGCCGTATGGCCACGTGCGAAATTTCGTGGGCCATCACGCCGGCCAGTTGCGCTTCGTTCGCGGCGGCCGCGATGATCGCGGTGTGAATGTATATCGGTCCGCCGGGCAGCGCGAAGGCGTTCAACTCTTTGCTATTGACCAGCTTGAAGGTGTAGGGAAACTTGTGTCCCGGAGCGAAGCCCACCAGCTTTTGTCCCAGCCGAATGATGTAATCGTTCAACTCAGCGTTGTTGACCAGCTCTACTTCCTTCTCAATCTCCTTGATCGCCTCGCGGCCCATCTCGATATCCTGATCCACTGAAAACGAGTTGTAGCCCGGCTTGATGTTTACCCGCGCATCGGCGGGCAGCGCCGTGGTCAGCAACAGGACGCCTGCCATGAAGACAGCCAACGCGTCGCGCCAAGCGGATCGGCTACCTATGAGTGAACCGCGGTGTGGCTTTAGTTGGTTGATAGAGGACATATTCCTGCTCCTTCTGGCTGGGCACCTTCTGGCCAGGCGACTCTGCGCCTGCCACTGGTTGCCGGCTCATCCGGGGGAGTCCATATTTTAGAACACAATTGCCCGACGTGCGTTGTCAATTTCCACACCAAGTCGGCAGCCCTCCCTTGGCTGGGTTATACTGACGCGAGCATTTGCTGAGAGGATCGCCAGGGAAGAGCCGACCATGGAATGGCATGACATCCGCGACCCGAACGACCCGGAGCTGGACCGGCTGGCCGAGCGCTATGGCTTGCACCCTCTGCACATTGAAGACTGCCGCCACGGCGGACAGAATGCCAAACTCGAAGAGCAACCCGGCTATTTATTCGTCGTGCTTAAGCCCGTCGAGATCGGCCAGCGGGGGGAGTTGGAGTTCTCCGATCTCGATCTATTCGTTGGCCCCGATTTTCTGATCACCGTGCAGGAGTCGGCCTGCCAGCCAGTACGCGCACTACTCGATCAGTTGCACAGCGCCGCGGCACGCCCGGGTTCCCTCCACGGGCCGCAGCCAGACCCCAGCCTGGCGTTGCATCCCCATCACGCTCCTGCCGGAGAAACCGGATCGCGTCCTGATCAGCTCTTCTATCGCATCGCCGACGGCGTGGTGGACGCCTACTTGCCGGCGCTCGACTACTTCGACGATCTGAGCGATTCGCTCGATGAAGAAGTTTTGCAGAATCCCTCACCCGCCTCGCTCGACCGCATCTTCTCCGCCAAGCGCAGCCTCATCGAGCTGCGCCGCGTGCTGGCCAACACCCGCGATGTCGCCCTGCATCTGCAACGCACCGAAAGCGATTTGATGGGCCGCGATTTGTGGCCCTTCCTGCGCGACCTCTACGACCACGTCGCCCGCAACCTGGACACGGTGGAAGTCCAGCGCGACCTGCTCAGCGGCGCGATGGAGATTTACCTCTCCTCGCAGGCCCAGCGCACCAATCAAGTGATGAAAGTCCTGACCATCCTGGGCACCATCGCCCTGCCCGCCCTGGTCATCTCCGGCACCTACGGCATGAACCTGCACGGCTTGCCTTGGGCCGACCACCCCCACGGCGGCTGGCTCGCCATCGCCCTGATGGCCGGCACCACCACCGCCCTGCTAGCCCTGCTGCACAAGATGGACTGGCTGTAGATTCCATTTTGCCCATGTCCCAAAACGCTCGGCGCATTTATAGTTGCGAATAGAACACCAGGGAGCTATTATAGATTTCCGGCAAATCTATAAATGTGCGGCGGCGTTATAAGCGGGACTATAAAAGCGTGCAACCAACAGATTTCAAATCAGATGGTGCTGGAAAAACACTTAGGGTAAACCGTCCGCCCATAGATTATTGGGCGTTTGTCCCAAGCCCTTTACCGCCAAAGCACAATATTAGCCGAGAAATCTATTTGGCCACGTCAGCGGCGGATCAGGCCTTGAGTGAACTAGCAGGAGCAGCTAGAAACATACCCAATCCCTACCTGCTAATAAACCAATTCATGCGTCGTGAAGCAGTGCTTTCCAGCCGAATTGAGGGAACGCAGGCTTCTCTTTCCGACTTGCTTTATTTTGAAGCGGCCGAAGAAAAAAACCCCAAAACGGTGGATGTCAGGGAAGTGCATAACTATGTTAGGGCGTTGGAATTTGGCCTTAAAAGACTGAGCACACTTCCGGTGAGTTTGCGGTTGATACGTGAACTACACGAAAAGCTCATGTCCAATGTTCGAGGACAGGAAAAAACCCCGGGGGAATTTCGCGCCTCGCAAAATTGGATTGGTTCTTCGGGCTGTACATTGATGGACGCTACCTACGTCCCTCCCCCACTTTTCGAGTTGATGCCGTGCCTGGGTGATCTGGAAAAATATCTACATGCCCCGGTCGAAATGCCACCGTTGCTGCGACTCAGCTATATTCACTATCAATTCGAGGCGATCCATCCGTTCCTTGACGGTAACGGAAGAGTCGGCCGCCTATTGATTCCATTGTTGCTGTGCGAGTGGAAGATACTTCCACAGCCGTTGCTTTACCTTAGCGCGTACTTTGAAAAGAATCGCAGTGCTTACTACGATGGGTTGCTGGCAGTAAGCCGGAAAGCAGCCTGGGAAGACTGGGCGATCTTTTTCTTGCGCGGGGTGGAGCAACAATCAAAGGATGCATTGAAACGCGCAGTTCTGCTTCAGGAGCTTGCCAAGAATTACAGGCTAAGACTACAGCAAGGACGGGAGTCCGCTGTCGCCCTAAAACTCGCTGACCAATTGTTTTCCACTCCGATCCTCACGGTAAGCGCGGCGGAAAAACATCTGGGCGTTACCTATGCGACGGCTAATTTGCATGTCAATCGATTTGTGCGGAAAGGAATCCTGCGTAAAGCAACCCTGCGTAATTGGAATAGGGTTTTCATTGCGCCGGAGATAATGCACATTATCGAAGCGTCAACAGCGGAAGAGGCGGAGAAGCCTCCAGGTATGTCCGAACAAGAATTATGACTGTGTGTGTTGAATGAGGAGCAACTTAGCATGGCATGGCTACTGCTTTTCGGCGCGGGGTTGATGGAGATTGTCTGGACGCTGGGGCTGAAATATACGGAAGGCTTCACGCGGCTGCTGCCTACGGCGATCACCGTTGGCGCGATGGCCGTCAGCATGACGCTGCTCGGCCTCGCTGTGAAGACGCTGCCCATCGGCACGGCCTATGCGGTCTGGACCGGCATCGGGACGGTGGGCGCGGCCATCGGCGGCATCATCCTGTTCGGCGAGCCGGCCACGGCGCTGCGCCTGGCCTGCATGGCGCTGATCGTGGCGGGTGTCGTCGGCCTGAAGTTGATCCCCACGGTCTAGCCTGCAGCCAACAACCAACCCGCTGGGGCACGGAGGTTTTTCTCCCTGTTGCTGACGACTGTTGCTGCCGGTTGTTAATGCAAAGATACACATCCGCGAAATTCACTTATTTTCACCATTTCCAAGCCTTTTTCCCGAAGTATAATGAATAAATCACCAAAATTGTGGTTCCGCCCACAGGCGGGCGCACGAAGAAATGGACGCTAGTTATGCCGCTACCGAAATCGGAAATGATCTGGCGCAACGGCCAGTTGATCCCCTGGGACAGTGCCAATATCCACGTGCTTTCGCACGTCGTCAGCTACGGCAGTTCGCTGTTTGAGGGCGTCCGCTGCTACGCGCTGCCCTCCGGCCCGGCCATTTTTCGCCTCGGCGAGCACATGCAGCGCCTGCTCAATTCGAGCAAAATTTATCGCATGGAAGTCCCCTTCTCCCGCGCCGAACTCGAGCGCGCCGCCATCGAGCTGGTGCAGGCCAACAAGATGAAGCATTGCTACATCCGGCCCATCGTGCTGCGCGGCTACAATGAACTCGGCGTCGATCCGCGCAAGTGTCCCATCGACACCTACATGGCCTGCTGGGAGTGGGGCAAGTATTTGGGCAACGCCGCCGACGAAGGCGCCGACGTGTGCATCTCCTCGTGGAACCGCATCGCGCCCAACACCCTGCCGGCCATGGCCAAGGCCGCCGGCAATTACATGAACGCGCAGCTTATCCGCATGGAGGCCGAGATCAACGGCTACTCGGAGGGCATCGCGCTCGATAGCCGCGGCTACGTCAGCGAAGGCAGCGGCGAGAACATTTTCGTGCAGTGGGGCGGCAAGCTGATCACGCCGCCGCTCAGCTCCTCCGTGCTGCCCGGCATCACCCGCGACGCCGTGTTGACGTTGTGCCGTGACCTGGGTATCACCGTGGTCGAGCAGGATATTCCGCGCGAGATGCTGTATGTTGCCGACGAAGCCTTCTTCACCGGCACCGCCGCCGAGATCACCCCGCTGCGCAGCGTGGACCGCATCAACGTAGGCAACGGCAAGCCCGGCCCCATCACCGAGCAGCTCCGCAAAGAGTTCTTCGCCATCGTGGAAGGCCGCAAGGCCGACCGCCACGGCTGGTTGACGCCCGTACCGGTTGCGCCCTCCGTGCCTGTTGGCGCGAAAGCATAATCCGCAGATTACGCCGATTTCGCAGAGTTTATAAACGGGCGGCTCCAATGGGTCGCCTGTTTTAGTTTATGTGGGAGTACAATTCCGGCAACTTTCGATTGTTGACGTTAAGACGTTATAACGCTACGATTGGCTCATGCAAGTTCCACAAAAACGCGCCACGATCTATCTGGATGGACAACTCCACAAAGCTCTGCGTCTGAAGGCTGCCGAGACCGATCAGTCGATTTCCGCGATTGTGAATCGCGCGGTGCAACAGGCCCTCTCTGAGGACCAGGAAGACCTTGCTGCATTCCGCCAGCGCGCCAAGGAACCCAGCCTGTCATTTGAAGCCGTGCTGAAGAAAAAGTAGATCCGCAGATTACACAGATTACGCAGAGTTTATGAAACGGCGGAACTCCAGAGATTTTGCTCCGAAGTTCAGCAACAGTCCTACTTGCAGGCTTGTTGCTTTTAAGTAGTTGAGGATTTGCGATTCTTCAGTTGGACCGAGACGGTCCAGCGCTTTTATTTCCACTACGATTGATTCGTAGCAGATGAAATCCGCCCGGTACTGCGTCGCCAGCTTAATCCCCTTGTAAAATACGGGCAGCGCGCATTCCCTCAGACAAGGAATGCCCAGCGCGGCAAACTCATGCGCCAGCGCCTCCTGATAAACAGCCTCTAAGAACCCACATCCCAACAGCCGATGAACCTCCATCGCCGCGCCAATAATCACATGGCTGCGTGGGTCTTTGTCCGGAGGTTTTACAATCGGCGTCATCTGCGTAATCTGCGGATAAGGTTTTCCGGGACGTGATGGTCGTCGGTCCATGCGCCCATCACGCGGGCGGCGACATCGGGCAGGTTGGTGCAGGATTGCAGTACAGTCTCGTCGATCTCGCGCAGCGCGGGGGGCAGCGCGATGCCTTGATCGCGGAAATGTTTTACGGTGAGGAACAGCGCGGCAACTGTTTCTTCGCGCGTGCCCACGCACTCGAAGGGCTTGGCGCGATCCATGCCCAGCAGCGCGCGCAGCATTTCGGCGGCCTCGGGCTGGGCGCAGGGGTCGGTGCCGAAGATGGCGATCAACTGGCCGTGATCGATAAACGGCCCCAGCACCGCGTAGACGAACAGGCACTTCGGACAGCGCCCGCACCAGGCGTTCGCGGCCTGTCCGCGATTGCAACTGCGGAAGTGTTGGAAGTATTGCGGGTAGCGCGCGAAGCGCTCAGCGATCTGCAGCTCGTAGAGTGGGCGCAGCAGGCTGACATATTCGACGTGGTGGAACTCTCCCCCGGAGCCAACCGGCAAATACTTTGCGGCGTACGCCCGGAACTTCCCCTCAAACTCAAACGTCTTGCTGTACTGGTGATTGATGGGGTGGCCCAGATACTCGACGCCCGGCTCCTCCGCGCTGCGCTCATTCGAGACGATGATCCTCCCGTGTCCGAACAGCGCCGCCACCGCCGTGCCCATGAACGCGAGCAGCGCCGAGAACGGCGTGTGCCCGTTTAGATAGCCATCTTGATTCAACTCCAGCAGTTTCGGATCAATCGACCGGCGCACCACGATGGGTTCCGCGCAGCCTGCTTCCGCTACCACGGCCAGCGCGGCCTTGGTGGGATTCAGCAATAAGCAATCGAACGCCCGGCCACCTTCGCGTTGCGCCGCGCGCATGGTTTCGAGCGTGACCACGGTGTCCTTGCCGCCGCTGGCCAATACCAAATCTTTTTTGCTGTCATCCTGAGCGTAGCGAAGGACCTGCTTTTGCTCTTCGCCCTCCACAGGAAAAAGCAGATCCTTCGCTACGCTCAGGATGACAGCAGCGGGGATGACAGCAGAGGAGGAGCTGGCAGAGGCGGAAGAAGTGATGCGCACAAAGTCCGGCGCGCGCCAGTCGAGTTGGTTGACGTAGAAGAACTCACCCATACCGCGGCGCAGCAGGTCCAGCCACCATTCGATCTGCTCGGCGTTCAGTACGCCGGAATGAACCACAATCTCCGCGGGCGCAGCTGCCTTCCAATAACTGAGCATCTCGACCAGACCGATGTGGAAGAAAAAATTATCGAGCGCCGCGCGCGGCAAACGATTGAAGCGCGCCGCGTCCACGCCCTGAATTTTCAGCTTGGGCGTGAAGACGATATCCGGCTCCAGGCGGAAGCGATACTCCACGCGCAGGGCGGCTTCGTCGGGGCGATGGCTGAGCTGAAAGCCCTCGTAATGAAAATGCGGATGCCGGACGCGCAGTTCGCGCAGGCGGGCCTGCCCAGCCTGGCTGGCCAAGCCGGAAGGTTCGGTGTTGGACTGTTCCGGCCCGGAGGGGCCGTCCGATGAGCGGTTCTTAGCCATAGATGATCTGTCCAAGCGATTCTCTCATTCCCACCCCCCGCCTGCCAATAGCCCGGTCAGAGCCCCG